>JAKSBL010000595.1 GCA_022361115.1 Spirochaetota bacterium
ATGCAGTGCGAGGAGTATATAAAAAGGAGATGCTTTTACCAATTGCAGAGGTAATGAAAGAAATTGGCTATAAAAAGGCACTCGTAATCTATGGTGAAACGAATGATAGCAACAAAGGGATGGATGAAGCATCTGTTTGTGGTTTGACCTATTGTGCTGAATTAACAGAAGTTGGCAATATTAAAGAATACTCTTTTCAGCCAAAAGATTTTGGGCTAGGATTATACCAGCCCGAAGAGCTACAGCCTGCGGTAGATCGAAAAGAAGAAAGCAAAAAATTCTTACAAACTATTTTAGGTCAGGGAAGCCAGGCACGTATTGATGCTACTCTTCTGAATGGCGCATTAATCCTCTATATAAAAGGAAAAGTTGAGTCTATTCAAGCCGGAATTCGTCAGGCACGTTTATTAATGGAAAATAATTCACTTTTGGAAGCATTAAAAAAATGGATTATTTTCCAGAATAATGATCCAGAAAAAAGCCTTTACAGTTTAGAATCAGTTTTAAAAGAACTCTCTTAAATAATTTCAGGAAGGTAAATAATGTTAAAATTATTAATTATGAAAAAAGAGGATCAATATATCAGAATAAAAGAAAACTCCTTTGAATTCTGTTCTTTAGAAAAAGCCAGTGTATTTTCTATGGACAAACTGGAAGAAGTCCAAAGCAAAGTAAAGCACTTAAATAAAATTTTAAAAACAGTTTCAATTTCTGTACTTGAAATTAATGAATATCCTTTAAATCAAAAAAAACAATAAAAGCAAAATCAATATGAATTCATTGCTCAATATTAAAATTTGGGAACAATCCCCATTGAAAAACTTCACTATTTTAAAAATATCTTTTGGAGAAATGTATCATGAAATTAGTACTTGATCAGCTCAAAAAACTAACAAAAAGAAATGTATCAGCAAAACCAGATAACAATGAAAAACTCTACAAAGTGCTTTACTGCGGAGTTTGCAGAACCGATGCTAAGATGTTCTTTGAAGGACAGAAGGATCTGGTACTCCCCAGAGTACTAGGCCATGAAATCGTAGTACAAGATGAAAATACAGCCAATCAATATGTAATTTGGCCTGGAAATTCCTGTGGTCATTGCGAGTATTGCAGCTCAGGAAGAGAAAATCTTTGTGAATCCATTAAAATCAGGGGTTTCCATTTTGATGGAGGTTTTCAAGATTACCTTTCTGTTAACCAGAACCAGTTAATTCCCTTACCAAAAGGACTTGATGCCCAAATTGCGGTTTTAGCTGAACCAGCAGGCTGTGTTATCAATGCCCTTTCTGATTTAAATTTGATTGAACCAAAAGATATAATTATATATGGCGGTGGAACACTAGGATTAATTACAGCAATTATTGCCCATACAAAAGGACTTCGCCCCATTATTATAGAGAAAAATGAAGAAAAAATTCACCATATTAAAAAAATTACCCAACATTTAACTATTGAATGCTTAAAAGAAACCCAATCCAGCAATTATGATATGGCAATCAATACCTGTTCCGATTACATTGCTTTTGCTCAATGTATTACAAAACTGAAAAAGGGGGGGATGCTTTGTTATTTTAGCGGCATTACGAAAAATGAACAGATATCCACCAATTTGTTAAACCTCATTCATTATAAAGAACTCAAGGTCAATGGCTACTATGGTTTAACAAAACAGCATATGCAGGAAGCTGTAAACATCCTGCATTCTCAGTCTTTATTGTTTTCTCTTTTAATCGAGCAAAAAATATCTATTGATCATTTGTCACAAATAATGACCAAGGTTATGGAAGGAAAAGGTTTAAAATATGTTGTTGATTTACAAGCAGAAGCCATTGATCTACCTGATAGTCTCGCAAATCCTGCCGAAAAACACAATAATATTGAATTTGAGAAAGCAAGAGCAACTACTTTTCCTAATTTTCCTGATCTGTTAAACCAAATTACCCCTGTCAATGAATCAATCCTCCCCAAAGCCCAGTACAAAATCGACAATAAAACCAAACCGCTCGGCTCTCTGGGTAAATTAGAGTCTTTAGCAGTACAAATCAGCGGGATTCAAAATTCCCTTAATCCTGTTATTAACCATAAATCTCTTTTTGTATTTGCTGGAGATCATGGAATAACAGAAGAAGGAGTCTCTGCTTTTCCTCCAGAAGTTACCTGTCAAATGGTAAAGAATTTCCTAGAAGGAAATGCTGCTATCAATGTTTTGTGTCGTCAATATGCTATCGGTATGAGCATTATTGATATAGGAGTAAATGGTGATCTTAGTCAATATCCCGGCAATTTAATCAATAAAAAAGTCAGTAAAGGGACACGCAACTTTGCTATTCAACCTGCTATGACAAAAAATGAAGCCATTAAGGCACTGGAAAAAGGGATGGAAGTTTTTTTTGAACATTACCAAAAACAAAAGCTGGATATATTAGGTTTAGGTGAAATGGGCATTGGCAATACTTCTTCTGCATCAGCCATTATCAGTGGGGTAACTGGGATTCCTGTTGAAAAAGTGACTGGCAGAGGAACAGGAGTTGATAATAAAGGATTAGAACATAAATTTAAGGTACTGAAAAAAGCACTCGCCTTGCATACCCCGAATCCTCGAGATGGTATTGACATCTTAATGAAAGTTGGAGGATTTGAAATAGCTGGTATTGCTGGAGCAGCATTAGCTGCTGCTTCCCAAAATGTCACAATTGTTCTTGATGGTATTATATCTACTGCAGCTGGCTTAATCGCCTACTTGATTAATCCAAGAATTAAAGATTACTTTGTTGTAGGCCACAAATCTGTAGAAACCGGACAAATTGCTGCTTTAGAAATGATGCAGCTTCAACCTATTTTAGATTTAAATATGCGTCTCGGTGAAGGAACCGGGGCTGCTTTAACCATCAATCTTTGTGAAGCTGCATGCCGTATCATGAGAGAGATGGCTTCATTTGATGATGCAGGAGTAAGTCAGAAAAATTCTCCATAAAAAGCCTGTTTTATGTGAGTAATTCTTAAATTTACAAAAAACTACATCCTTTATTTTGCATCTCTTGAATAATAATTCTACCTGCACTCTATCATGTATTTATTGTAATTTTCTGTGATGATTGTGTAAATTTATTTCAATGATTTAGAAAAAAAAATTAAAAAATATTAAATTTTATTAAAAATCATTTAACTTTTTAAAAAATATAGTATAATATCTTTAATTCAAAAGTATAGAGCCTTTAATAATTAAATAATACTCTCTACGATCTATTTTTGTAGGAGTTCTAATGCAAGTAAATAATAAAAAAAACAAAAAAATTCTGGTTATTGATGATGACCCCGTTATGCACAATACCTTAAAAAAACAATTAAAAGATGAAACTTTTGATGTTGAGTGTATTGCCAATCCTGTAAAGGCACTAAAAATGATCAATCAACAAGAATTTGATCTGGTAATCTGTGATGTTAAAATGGAACCCATAGATGGTTTGAAACTTTTAAAACAAATCAAGCAAAATCGCCCCCAAATGGAGGTTATTATGATGACTGGCTATGGTGATCAGGATATTAAAACACAGGCCAAACGTTTAGGTACCAATAACTTTCTGGAAAAACCCATACCCAAAAGTGCGTTAATCAATGCGATTAATTATGTTCCTAAGATATTTTAACGCTTAAATTTTTTTTCTATATCTTACCAATCAATATTAAGGTATTATTATTTCGTTTTTTATTTTTAATACTAAATTTATAACAAAAATTAATAAATGAATATGCTTTGCCATTATTCTGATTATATTCCATAATTTAGTGGATGCCATGTTTCAAGGGAGATAAGAACTAACAATATTCAACTGTCAAAAGTCTTTCTCTCCCTTCTTTTTTGTGCCTTTTTGTATCTCTTTGTGTTCTCCTTGAACTTTTTATACATTCCCCAATACTACTCCCTAAATGCCTCGCAGATAAGATTTACTAATAATTTTATGAGAAATAGGATCAATTATGTTAAAATCTACCTATGAAAGTTGATTATTACCATGCAAAATCTTTGATTCGAAAAGGGTATGCTAATCTCTTTGCCTGGGTTGATGCCAGTTTTAATCCTTATCAAGGCTGTTCACATGACTGCAAGTACTGTGATGGAAAAGCTGAGAAATATGGCCTGCATGCTGATTTTGGACAGAGAGTCCGGGTGAAAGTAAATGCGGTTGAGCTATTAAAAACCTATTTAAATAAAAAAGGATTTTCTCCTGATCGAGCCAATCCAGAAAGCCTAACCTTTTTTATTTCCAGTGGAGCTTGTGATCCCTATCAAGATGTTGAAAAAGAGGCAAAAATTACCAGACAACTCCTGGAAGTTCTTTATCAATATGGAATGTCTGCCCATATACTGACCAAAAACACACTGGCTTTAAAAGACCTGGATATTCTGGAAGAAATGAATCAAAAACACTATGCTGCCTTGAACTTCAGTATCACTTTAATGGATGATAAAGCACAGAAAATTTTTGAACCAGGAGCAAGTTCTACCCTGGAACGTTTGTCAGCTATTGCCAAAGTAAAATCCAAAAACATACCCTGTGGTGTGTATCTTTGCCCTGCTCTCCCTTTTATTGGAGATACAGCAGAAAACATGCTGCCTATATATCAGAAATCCCAGGAAATAAATGCTGATTTTGTCCAAGCCTGGGGTCTAACATTGAAACCTGGTAGAAATAAAGAAGAGTTTTTCAAAATCCTGGCTCAGCACTTTCCAACAAAACTCCCATTATATGAACAACTCTATCAAAACAATCATAAATATGGTCAACTGGATGAAAAAGTCTACAATCAGATGCAGCAGATTTGGCCGGAACAAAGGGGTTTTGTTTACTCCAAACAGTTCAATCTGGGTTACGCCCCTAAACGGCATATTCCGACAGGTCGGCATCCCTTTAACATGAAAGCAGCAGAAATTCTCCATAAAGCAACTCATTGCTATTTATTACTCATGCAGTTCAACTTACAGAAAAAATTCTCAAAAAGTGCTTATTTTATAGAAAACCATCCCCATGATCTGGGAAAAATTGATCGATCTACTGCACAAAAACTCCCTATTGCCAGAGAATGCCACCCCTATTTATCTGAACTTTTCCAAAAAAAAACCTCCCTGTCATTACAACAACTGGAGGCAGATACTTATCAGCAGCTAAATCAAAAAATAAAATAATAATTAGTAATCTTTGATGATTAAAAACGCCTGAAATTATTTCTTTTTACAAACTTCCGAGGTTTGTCTCGATAGAGAAAAAAGCCATATTGGGACTGATAAGTAAGAGAAATACCAATCCCATGATACCATTGATTTAGAATTTCAGTATATAACCCAAAATAGCTTATTTCTAATCCCCAACTAGAAGCTTTTCTATATATATATGAACTGGAAGTATAAAAATTAATCCCAATGCCTGGCTCAATGATATGATTTAATAAGACTTTCCAGCCAGGATAAAAAATTGAGTCATTCGTTTTTGTATCAGTATAAGTCATATTTTTTCCTATGGTTAAATATGAACTGTATTCAACAGGAAAAGATAAGGATAATTGAAAATGGCTTTTTTCAATAAGGTTTATCTCAAAAGTTAATCTATTAGTTAAATTTAGAACATCAACTCCATAAGCAAGATTAAGTAAATGACTCCAAAATAGTTGACCAACATCAAATTGATAGCTTATTGAAATTTTATCATGAGGATAAAATTTTGGACCAAGAAGATAACCTATAATCATACTATGCATATTACTGTTGACATTGTAGGCATAACCTATCTTTCCAAATAAAGAAAAAGCAGAAAACATCCTGTACTCTTCTTTATTGGAAACAAAAACTTCTCTTTCTATTTCTTTTTTTTCTTTATTATAATCACTACTTTCATATTTGTGATATTTATCATCTTTTAAAAAACTTTGAAAATTGGGCATTTCATTGATTTTTTGAAAAAACTGATTAATCATATCATTTAACATTTCAACTTTAATCTCTTCCAGATTACCGACATTTTTATCAATTAACCGATATTCTCTTGCCATGACCTTAAATTTCACTTTGCTAATGACTTTTTTATTCTTAGTAATTTTCACTTTAGCAATACCTACTGCACTGCAGTGTTTTTTATTATCATTTCTCTCATTTTCATAAAAATCAAATCGATCAAAATAAATATTAAAACGATAAGTTTCAGCATTTGTTGTGGAATTTGCTTGACTTAATGAATCATTTAAATATTTTCCTAATAGGTATTCTATATCGGATTTTTTGATATTTTTTGGAGTTCTGCCAAATTTAGTTTTGATTGTAAAAGATTTATCTGTTTTTGGTAATTGATATTCTAAATGAATTTGATCAATATCAATCAATGATCCCTTTGTTTTACTAAAAATCACAAAGTGGAGTGCGACTAAAATAAATAATAGAATGATATTTTTTTTCATAAATCCCTTTAATATCCTAAAAATTATAATTTTGAAGTGGAATAATATAATAAATATTAATATTAGTCAACTTGACTGCTCTCAGTACTCATTTTAAGATACAATCAATGTAACAAGCTAAAAAAATGATCATAGATGGAAAAAACTACTTTAAATATATAAAAGCAGGTGCTATATTATTTGAAGGTTTATAAAAATTTTTTTGTATTTAAGAACATCCATGAAAATAAAACAAAAAACTTATTTTTTATTTTTTTTTCTTTTCTTCCTGATAGCTACTGGTATTTTTCTTTTTACAAATGGTTTTATCCGGGGCTTTGCCGGTGATATGGTGATTATTGCCATCCTCTATTTATTGATAAGATTACTCACTCCTTTATCTAAATATTTTTCTCTTTCTATCGTTTTAGTCTTTGCTTTTCTTATAGAGTTCATTCAATTATTGCAGCTGCCTCAAAAATTCAACCTGTCACACAACCTATTTATTAATATTACTATTGGTGCTACTTTTGATCCTCTGGATTTACTAGCCTATTGTATTGGTGGTTTGCTGATTTTAACTCTTGATTTTTTCATAATAAAATCCATGATTATTGAAAAAAAATAAATAATAAAACTTTACTTTTATACTTTCACTTGACAGGATTAATTCTCTGTAATATGGTAAGAATGACATGGCTATCATTTTAAAGTACATTTTAAAAAACATAAAAGAAAAAAAGTTACGGACTTTTCTCATCATCTTCTCTATAGCCCTTTCTGCTGCACTGGTTTATGCATCCAATGCCATTGCCCAGACATTTTTTGTAACATACTTAGAGATCATGAAAAAGTATTATGGTACAGCAGAAATTGAAATTTTTTCAAATGATCAATCACCTCACTGGTTATTTCGAAATAAAGATAGCGATCACTTAAATGACAAAATCGAATATTCCATAGGTGTGATTTCAACTAGGGGAGAATATAAATTTTCAGAAAAAGAGACTCAAAGAGTGAGAATATGGGGTGTACGATTGAAAGATTTACCTCAGCTTTCACCAGTTACAATAGTAGAACAAAAAAACCTAGATCCATTTAATGGAAATAAAATTATCATTTCTACTTATTTTGCCCAAAAATACAACTTAAAATGCGGACAATTTATAGAAGTTAAGATAGACCAACATAAGCATAAACTGAAAGTAGCAGCCATTGGTCTGCCACAAGGCATTTTACGGGACGATGCACAGTCAGCCTCATTCCTGCTTCCCCGAAAAAAATTGGAAGTTGCCTTTCAAACACATGGCAGAGTAGATCAGGTACTTGTTAAAACCAAAGATAAATCCATGATTCCTCAAGTCATTGCAGAATTAAAAAAACTTTATCCTCGTTACCAGGTGGAAGAAACTATTAGTCAGGCAGAATTAAAGCAGGAATTAAAAGAGATCTCTGTCCCTTTCAATATTATGACCATTCTGGTACTTATAATGAGTATTTTTATTATTTATACCTCCTTTAAAGTCATTACCATGGAGAGGCTGCCGGTAATAGGAACCTTTCGCAGTGTTGGCGCCAACCGGGCTACTACTGATTTTATTCTTACAGCAGAGAGTTTATTTTATGGATTAGCAGGCGGTCTAATCGGTCTGGTACTGGGAATTATTATCTTACGAATCATGACCTATGTCATGGCTTATGATCCCTGGTCCAAAACCCGCTACCCCATAGCAATTGATTATTCCCCTGAATACCTTTTTTTCTCATTAACTACTGCTTTTTTATTATCCGGAATCAGTGCCCTGATTCCTATTATCAGGGTAAGTAAAATTCCAATTAAAGAACTGATTTTAGGATTGACTACTAAAATCATAAAGAAAAAATACTGGAAATACTACCTGGGCAGCTTTTGTTTTGTCCTCTCTGTGAGCATTCCGAATTTTGCCGACAAAGAATATGCTTTTATTATCAATGTTTTTTGTATAATTGGGATGATTGTCAGTATCATTTTATTGATTCCCCTGATTAACTGGCTTTTTATTTATTTCTTTCAAAAACTCTATCAATTTATTTTTGGCAATATCGGAATCCTGGCAGCTGGAAATCTGCGGAATAATAAGTCGATCTTAAATAATATCACCTTGCTAGCCATTGGAATTTCAGCAATTTTTATGATTAATACGGTAAGCATTAGTATAAACAAAACTTTGATAGATTTTTACTCTTCCGCACATTTTAATATCTGGATGTGGATCTGGAAAGGAGACCGCAGGACCGAAGGGATATTAAAAGCCATATCCGGTGTACAAGACACTTATGGTTTGTTTTCTATGAGAAACCTGGAGGTTGAAAATAAGAAGCGAAAAATCAAAACTCTTGAAGGGATCAATCCTGAATACTTGCAATATTGGGATTTTGATATTGATCCCAAAAAGGTGATCCGATTAGCTGATACTCGCAGTATTCTTCTCACTTATAAATTGAAAGAATTATTGGAAGTAGAAAGAAACCAGATTCTTACCCTTAAAACTCCTTCTGGAAAAAAGAATTATCTGGTTATTGGTTTTTTTAATTCTATAAGAAACAATGGACGCTATGCATTAATTGCAGATAAGTATTATAAGCTAGATATGAATGAAAGATACTACAGTAACATTCTGATTAAAACGAATAAGGATTCTGAACTCACCTTATTGGCAGTGAAAGACAAAATGCGGAAACGTAGTTTTTGGGCGGAAACTATCACACGGATGCGAGAAAATGAATCAAAATCTAATCAGCAAATTGTTGTTATTTTACAAGGTTTTTCCCTATTAGCTCTGATCATTGGAATTTTTGGGGTATTTAATAATTATGTGATTAATTCTATAGAACGGAGACGAAGTTTTGCGATGTTTCGAGCTGTAGGTATGAGTAGAAAACAGGTAATAAAGATGCTGCTCATTGAAGCTTTGTCTGGAGGAATCGTTGGCGGAATTAGTGGAGTTATTGCCGGTACTCTGATCATTAAAATTGCTTCCAGATTATTAGAAACCATCAATATTTCATTGTCCATTACCTATTCTTTCCAAATCTGCCTAATTAATGTAGTAATGGGAATGGTAATCACAATAATTGCCCAAATCGGACCGGCTCTAAAAACAGCTAAAATGGATTTAATTACAGCAATAAAATATGAATAGGAACATATGAAACAAATTATAAAAGCAAACAAACTATCCAAAACCTTTTATATGGGTGAAATGAATGTAGAAGTTTTAAAAGAAATTGACCTGGTGATACATGAAGGGGAATTTATTTCTATTATGGGACCTTCAGGATCGGGAAAAAGTACTCTCCTCTATTTAATCGGGGGTTTGGATAAACCGACTTCAGGTGAAATCAAGGTTAATGATAAGAACATCAGCCTCTTAAAGGATAAAGACCAGAGTATTTACAGGCGCAGGGATATAGGATTTGTTTTTCAATTCTATAACCTGATACCCAATCTCACAGTAGAAGAAAACATCCTGTTGCCGGTATTACTGGATGGTAAAAAAATGATTGATTTTAAACATCAGTTAGATGAATTATTGAATTTAGTTGGTCTGATTGAGCGGAGAACTTATACTCCCAGAGAATTATCCGGAGGACAACAGCAAAGGGTAGCTATTGCCAGAGCACTCATTAATCAACCTGATATCATTTTAGCTGATGAGCCTATTGGTAATCTGGATAGTAAAACAGGCCAGGATATTATGGATTTATTAAGAACTATTAATCAACAAAAAAATAAAACCATTGTACAGGTCACTCACTCAGAAGAAGCGGCCAGTTATGGACAAAAAATCATACATGTAAGGGATGGAAAGATATGGGATCAAGTATAAAAATTAAAATCACTCTCCTTTTCATAGTTCTAATTTCGGGATTAATCAGCTGTAAGAATTCAAAACAAGATCAACAAAAGATAACAGACACCAGCCAGACAGAAACAGTTGATAATTTTGTAGAAGCCTATGGGATAGTCAACGTCAAAGAAACGCAATCAATTGTACTGGATTTTCCCTGTAAAGTCGAAAAAATTCATATTCATAATGGAGAAAAAGTGAAAGCAGGGCAGCCTATTCTCACTCTTTCTTACTTTCAGTTTGAAAATGATATCAATAAGAAAGAGTTAGAGCTTATGGATGAACAACTGGAACTAAATAAAATGAAGGCAAATCATTATAATGTCAATACCCTGGGTTATCAAATTCAAAAGAAAAGGGTAGAAAATCTAGAAGAAGAATTAGCCCTTTTTAAAAAGAAAATATC
>JAKSBL010000534.1 GCA_022361115.1 Spirochaetota bacterium
TTCATTTTGTAGGATTTCCAGTGCTTTTTTTGCCCCTTCAGCTGTAATCATTTCAAAATTAATATCATCCAGAAGCATAAATTCTCTTTCAATAGATATCAAAACATCTTTATCATCATCTACAAATAAAACTTTATTATCCATTTGTATCTTTTCTCCTTTTTTAATTTTTAGGCAATTTAATAATAAAAGTAGTTCCTGCACCAACTTGACTTTGAACCTCTAACTTACCTTTGTGCCTGTTTACAATTATGTCATATGAAATATTAAGACCCTGACCAGATCCTTTACCAACGTCTTTTGTCGTAAAAAAAGGATCAAAAACTTTATCTATAATATTATTTGGTATACCAGGTCCATTATCAGAAATCATACAGACAACCATTTCCTGTTCTTTATCATTTTCTTCATAGGTCTTAACTTTAATCAGGCCTTTATGAGTCAATTTATTTTTTTCTTTTTGTTCCTGAATAGCTTGAGCCGCATTAATGATAATATTTAAAAAAACCTGATTGAGTTCACTCATATTGCAATGAATCATGCTTAAATCAGGATAAAAATCTGTCTCAACATCGGCTGAATATTTCCACTCATTTCGAGATACCTCAATAGCACTTTGCAGGCCTTGAGTAATATCAGAGAGTTCATTTTGTTTATGATCCACTCGAGAAAAATTTTTCAAACTATTAACGATATTTCCCATTCGTAAAAGTAAAGAGATATTATTTTCAATTAGCTTCAAAATATCAGATTTAATGAAATCAATTTTTAGTCTCTTTAATTGAGAGTTTAACTGATCAGACTGGATATTTTCTGCATATAATTCTAAAGCTTTCAACATATTTTCAACATATTTTTTTAGAGACCTGGAATTACTCGATATTGATCCTAGTGGATTATTAATTTCATGAGCAACACCAGCAGCAAGTTGACCAATAGAAGCCATTTTTTCTGAGATTAAAAGTTGTTTTTGTGCACTATCAAGTTCTGAAATGAATGAATTAAAAGTAATAGCTAAAAACTCAAATTCTTTTAAGTTAGATTTCGGAATGGTCAGTTTAAAATTTTGAGTTTTCTTTATTTCTTCTATATATTTAATAAAATCTCTCAGAGGATGTAAAATTAACATGGTGCTGATATAAATACCAATGATCAATATTAGCAGTAATATAAAAACAGCTACAACCCAAAGCACTTCCATTCTATAAAGTTGTGCATAAGCAATCTCTTTTGTCTCAGCACAAACCAAAGTCAAATTAAAATCCGCAACAGGAGCCTGCTTTTTTAACCACTGAGAATGCTCATTGTCCTGATAAATTTGTCCAATTTTGCCTAATCCATCATTTGAAGAAAATAAAATAATTTTATCCTGATCATAAATGACATATTTCACAAAAAGAGACCCAATATTCAAAATATCTTTAACATCTTTTGATTCATAAGATACTATAAGTAGTCCTTCCACGCTGCCATAATATCTAATAGGCATAGCAATTATTATTTTTTTATTTGAAACTCTAACGATTTCCTCTCCCCTCAGCACTTTGTTCAACCATTCAGATTTAGAATAATCAACTACAGAATTTTTATTAGATATAATTTGACGGCCTTTATAATCTGTAACAACAATAGTAGAATCTTCAGGGCCTGGAAGTCTTAAAGATTCAATAAAAGTTGGTAAGTAATTTACTCTACCCCCTACATCAACTAAGCCATTTACTATTAAATTGTTTACTGCTAATCCTCTTATTGTTTCTATTAAAGTCAATAATTTTTTCGACACAGATTCAGAAGCTTGCTTAGCTTGTACCTCAATCTCATCATTTACTTCATTATGGATAGTATTAATAGAAATAAAACGCATAACAATCCAAATAAATAGACATAGAAAAACTGCTGCAGGTACCAGGATGATAAAAACATGTCTTTTTAGGGTTTTTGATTTTTTCATGACATGCTCCTTCTTTATGCTGAATAGTCAGTTACTAACTGACACTGATATTAAAAACTAAAAATGTCAATTTCAGAAAGAAAGCAGATTCCGCAGAAATATGAAGAATCTGCTTTTCATTCGCAATATGCTTTTTTATCTCACAGGAATTATTACACCTTTTGCATCATATCTAGCCAGACGAAAGTCACTAACGTCTAGAGCATCATGTTTATTTGGGGTAAAAGGGGGATTGTAAGTCCTGATCAATCCCTGATATTGACCCAGGTTTTCTAAGGCTCTTCTAACCTTTTCCCGATCTTGAGTTCCTGCTTTCTTAATAGCTAAAGCCAAAAGATGAATGAGATCATAAGCATGTGCAGTTCCTACAGGAGAAAAAATATCTTTTGCATTTGAAGCATCATCATATTTTTTAAGATATGCATTAACAAATGCTTTTGTTTTAGGGGCATTATTAGATACTAAAAAAGAAAAAGTTTGCAGGAATTTTAAATCTACCTTCTTTAAATCTTCTTTAACCTGCTGAAAAAAAGTTCCACCAGTAATCCCCCAGTGAGAAATGATAGGTAGGCGTTTATTAGCAGATAAAGCACTCATTGATTTTACGGTAACAATACCCTCTGGAGAATTTGCTACAAGAACAATGACTTCAGCCCCTTGATTCTGCAAATTATTAATCTGGTGAGTAAGATCTTTCGTTCCCCAAAGAAACCATTCCACTCCTGCAAGTTCAAGATTCATTTCATTTATTGAATTGGTCATTGCAGTATAATTTGATTTACCCCATGCTGTCTGTTCAAGAAGCAGTCCATATTTTTTATACCCAGCTTTTTTCCCTTCTTTAATTAAAAAAGGGCCTGCATATTCATCCCGTACAGAAACTCGAAAAACATAGTTCGGATTGTATCCATTATCAACCACTTTTGTACCTGCAGCCCAGGGATCAAGGTATATTACTTTTTTTTCATGAATAACCGGAAGTTCGGCCATAGCAACAGGAGTATGAAGACCTCCAACAATTGCTACTAAATTGTTTATATCTGCTAAGGTAATAATATTATCTATACCTCTTGCAGGGTTTCCTCGATGATCATAGACAATTAATTTGAGTTTTTTTCCCAGCAAACCTCCCTGTGAGTTAATCTCATCAATAGCAATTTCTACTCCGCGCTTAATAGCTTGTCCGGATTCTCCAGATCCGGATGACATATCTGCATCAATCCCAATAATAATAGACTGAGAGTCAGAGATAAGTTTAGTAAGTCCTAAACACAAAGTAAAAATAAAAATCATGATAAATAAAACTGATTTTTTAAACATGTTAAACTCCTTTCTCTATTTTAAAAAAAAATAATTTTGCTATCTTCATTACCAATGGCAGTATGATTTTTGACTCCATATTAAGAAATTGTTTTGCATTCTTTTTATCAAATTTATTGACGATAGATTTATCGAAAGCTGTTTTGATTAAAAAATTGTGAATATAGGGAAAACATGATATTCGATCAGATAGATGACGATTAGTGGAAGTTTGCATACTACTCCCCATAAATATTCTGAATAAATATGTTAGTTATTATTATTAAGAAAAATGTTAAAAAAATAAATAAGGGTTTTCCCTTGCTTTAAGCAAGGGTCTGGTAGAATCAGAGCTGTTCTTTAAAAACTTCTGACCATAACTCTCATAATTTGATTATTTCTCGTAATATGGATAGATCGCGAAAAGGCTGTAATGAAGCATTTAGTTTATATATCTTGGTCTTATTTGTCTTTTTTTCTAATTCCAAAAACCAGATAAATAGTCCCTGTTGTATAAATAAATAATACAAAAATAAAGATACTGAGAGATGTGTCAACGATATTCTTCAGCCTTGGTGTTTCATCAACTTGGATTACATAATACACATCTTTTCTTATTGGTTCACCTGATTGTTTGGCAAAAAAATTAACAATATTTGCTCTGCAATGAAATTTTTCTCCAATCTCGTAAAAGTAATGATCAATATCTAACTCTTTATTAAAGTAATAGTTTTGAAAAGGTTCTAACAAGTTATTGGAACTATAGCTTCTGCCTTTTAACCGGATCTTTTTCGAGAATAAAAATTCTTTGACAGACGATGAAGATTCAGTATGATTAATAATATTGAATATGCTGTCTTCATTATTTGAGTTTTCATAAATGGATTTAACCTGTTCAAAAAGTGGTCCTTTTCTTAAGTGAAAGATAATGTTTTCAGGTAATTCTTCTATTCTGAAAATACAACCTGCTAGTTTTGTTTGAAAAAGCTTGGTTCTTAGTATCAATGACTCTGATTCAATATTACCCTCAAATTGATAAAATTCATTATCATTTATTGTTTTACTGTTTATCTCAACTGGTTCCTTTTTTAAAAAATAATAAATGATGTCATTATGTGGCTTCATTATTTTGACATATAAAGGAGAAAGCAAAAGAAAGATGATGGAAACAATATATAATCTTTTTAACATTTGTGATTTATTACTAAAAGCAGTTACCTATTTTATCATTCAATAATATCGATTTTTCAGTTTTTGTCAACTTTAGCTAGTTCTTGAAATTTGATTTTCCGATCCTCTTATCTTGTTTTCTAATTGTTTTTTTAAGCAGCATTATAATAAGTACAACTTATTCTTTGTACACGTCTTCATGCCATTGTTGATGGAGAAAGTTGCATTGACAGTTTTTTAAAGCTTCATCAACGGTTATGTATTCTCTATTGACTATAATATTATTTAAATATGTTATTCGATTTTTAATGCTAGTTAAAATAATATCTGCATCCCTCAAGATAATTCCATGAGCAGGTAAAATTTTATAATTTTTATACTTTTTTAATTTTTCCAAGGCCAGGATATGGTTCTTCACATTTGAGTATAATACACTAGGTAAGAGAGGGGTACCATCATTGGATGTCATAATGTTATCCCCAACAAGAAGATATTGTCGATTTATGATAATATTGATACTGCAATCAGAATGACCAGGTGCTGCAATAAATTGCAACTCAAATTCTCCAAAGTGAATTACAGAAAAATCTTCTGTGTAAAAATGGGGCAAATACAGATGATGCTCGTCTCTAGGTGTATATTTGTCCAGAGTTTTTTGACCATTTTTACTTCCATAGACTTCTACATCTGATAATTCCCTAAGTCCGGTAATATGATCTCCATGAAAATGAGACAATATCACTTTTTTTACTTTTATATTATTTTTTTCTAAATCTTTTATGACTGTTTTTGTTTCTGTCTCAAAAGCTGTATCAATCAGTAAGGCTTCATTTTGGTGAATTAAAACATATAAGTTGACTCCAAAATGCATTTTAGGAAATTCTGGAAACTGATAAAGAAAAAAATTATCTTCAATTTGTATCTTATTCATTTTGAACCTCTTTTATTTTTATATCTGGTCATGATAATAGCACAGTATCACTGACAGAAACCTGTCAGTGATACATAATGAAATAGGAAAAGAATTATAAGTTAAAAAGAGGATGGTTTTTTGGAACTTTTATATTTTGAATTCCCATCAAATGTGAAAGCTAAGTTTTATTCTGATTCTCTTAAATATTTGCCGGTATAACTTTTCTGGCAGTGAAGGATATGATCAGGTGTACCTTCAAATATCACTTCTCCACCCTTATTACCCCCTTCTGGTCCCAGGTCAATAATCCAGTCAGCCTGACGAATCACATCCAAATTATGTTCAATAATGATTACAGTATTGCCATTATCTACTAAACGTGAAATGATGGTGAGCAACCGATCGATATCTGCCATATGCAGACCAGTAGTTGGTTCATCCATTACATAGAGACTACTGCTTTTATGGAGCTCTGAAGCCAGTTTGATCCGTTGAGCTTCACCACCGGATAAAGAAGACAGAGATTGTCCGATTTTTAAGTATCCTAGTCCCACAGCCTGTAGTATTTGCAGCCGTTTCAGGATAGCTGGTGTTTCAAAAAATTCTAAAGCACTATTGATGGACATTTCTAAAACATCAAAAATGGATCTATTTTTATACTTCAACTTTAATACGTCCTTCTGGTATTTTTGCCCCTCACACTCATCACACACAATAGTAATATCATCTAAAAAACTCATTTCAACACTGATCGTCCCGCTTCCTTTACATTTTGGGCAAGCTCCTTTTGAATTAAAACTGAATAGTCCAGGAGAAGTATTGGTTGCCTGGGCAAAAACTTTTCTGATTTCTTCAAACATACCAGTATAGGTAGCAGGATTGGAGCGGGAACTCTTACCTGCTGGGGATTGATCGATGACAATAGCTTCAGGTTGCTTTTTTAAAAAAATATCATTAATCAAGGTGCTTTTTCCACTACCAGCAACACCAGTAATACATGTCATGACTTGTTTGGGAATTTTCACTGAAATGTTTTTCAGGTTGTGTAGACTGGCCTCTTTGATTTCATAGAATTCATTGCTTTTTTTTCTCAATCGTTGAATATTCTTATGTTTATTTAAATACTGACCAGTTAAAGAATTGGATTTGAGCAAGTTTTCATAGGTGCCTTCAAAGATTAATTCTCCTCCCTGCAAGCCTGCATGCGGCCCCATATCAATGACCCATTCTGCTGAACGAATCACGTCTGGATCATGTTCTACTACCAGTACACTATTGCCCTTGTTTTTAATCTGGTAAAGCATGTCAATCAGCTTGCCTGTATCTCTGGGATGAAGGCCAATGGAAGGTTCATCCAAAATATACATCATATCAACTAGATCACAATCTAACTGACGGGCCATTTTTACCCGCTGGGATTCGCCACCTGAGAGGGTGCCGACTTCCCGGTTTAAAGATAAATAGCCCACCCCGATTTCAATTAGATGGGAGAGAGTATTTCTAATTTTTCTTACTAAAGGATTGGCGATTTCCCCTTTAATATCTTTAAGAAACTCATCCAGATAGGTTAATTCCAGATTGACTAATTGATCAATCGATTTATCACCGATTTTAACGTCTCTGGCTCGCTTATTTATCCGGGATCCCTGACACTCTTCACAATCACTATAGACAAAATATTGGTTATAAGCAGTTTTTCTAGCTTCACTGAGTGCACTTTCTTCCTTATTGATGTGTAGTCTTTCCAGTTTTCGGACAATTCCCTCATAATTTTTCATGTAAGTCCCTGCACCGTGTTGTTTTTCAATTGGAATGGCCTCAGCATAGAGAAAATCATGAAGCTTTTCCTCTGGAAACTCTTTTAATTTCAAATCTGAATCAAATAAATTAATGGCAACCATTTCCCGCCACATCCAGCCGCCTACTTTATAATCCGGATGATTGATGGCTCCTTCTCGGATAGAAAGATCCCAGTTGATCAATCTTTCTGTATCTATATTGATTTTTTTGCCAACTCCTTTGCAGTTTGGACACATCCCTTCAGGATGATTAAATCCAAAATAGAAGGAGGGCCCAATAAAGGGCTGTCCAATCCGAGAGTAAAGTAGTTTGAGGTGGGTATAGATTTCAGTTGCAGTCCCTACAGTACTGCGAATATTTGCCCCCATTTTTTTTTGATCAATAATAATGGCGGTTGAAATATTGCGGATGGAGTCCACATCCGGTCGGCTGAGTTTGGGGAGCCTTCGTCTGGCAAAAGTAGAAAAAGTTTCTATTAATTGTCTCTGTGCTTCAGTATAAATCGTATCAAACACTAAGGAAGATTTTCCGGATCCCGATACTCCAGTAAATAACACTACCTTATGTCTGGGAATATTGAGATCAATATTCTTTAAATTATGAACATGAGCATTTTCAATGATAATTGGTTGTTTTTCCATTTTTAAGTTAATCCTTTTCTAATATTTTTGTTGAAGAGAAAAGCTTACTGATTATATCCACAATCTAAAAAAGAAAATTGTAAATATTCGACAATCTCTTCATTAATTTTAACTGTTTCTATAAAATAAGTTTTTTATTTAAAAAAATATCAGTAAATTTTCATTTTCTCCTTGCAAAATTTCTTAAGACAAGGTATTATAAAAAAATAGATCGAACGTTCATTCTATTAAATTATTTTTGTTCCCCAAGATAGAACAGCTTTTAGGTGAGGTGAAGTCTGTTGTTTTAAAAATGGGATAGCTAAAAAAATAATTTAAAACTTGTTCTAAGGAGTAGTTATGAGCAAAGATTTAGTTTTATCTCACATTAACCTGTTTGCTGTTTTGCGAAATATTGAGTATTTGGCAGAAAATGATTCAGAAACAAAAAAAATAATTCAAAATACTAATATTGCAATACAGTTCAATATCAAAGATGGACCAAGTGGCAACCTGTCCTTTCAAGCTGAAAAAGCTTATGTAAGAGAAGGGAAACACCCCTGTGATATTAAACTTTTCTTTTTTTCCCCTCATCACTTTAACCAGATGATGGACGGCAAGGCGAATCCCTTGCCTTTAAAAGGTTTAACAAAAATTAATTTTTTAACTGGTCCTTTTGCCAAAATAGCTGACCGGTTAAAATTTTATCTTAAAGCTGATAAAAAAGCTTTACAAGACCAGTCAGTTTACCGGGCTAACACGGAGATGACTGCTTACACTGCTTTTTTTGCCTTATCAGAAATTGGAAACATGGATAAAAATGCCCAAAAAAATGTTCGACGAATTCCAGAAGGAATTATTGAAATAGGGATTGATCATGGTATTGCAATACAAATTGAAGCGAAAGAGGGAAGATTAGTAACGAAGAAAGGGAGTCTAAAAGAGCCCAGAGCAGTCCTCTCTTTTGCTGATCTGGATGTAGCTCATCGGTTATTGAATGGCCGGCTGGATTCATTCACAGGAATAGCTACGGGTCAGATGCGAATGAAAGGGTTTATTCCGATGATTGAGAATATGAATCCTTTACTGGATCAGGTAGCAAGTTATTTAACATAATTTTATAAGGAGGAAACAATGGAAGGCATTAAGAAATCAGAAATTTATCAATATACAAATTCAGCCAGCTTATTTAAACGGGCTATCAATGTGATTCCAACCGGAATTCCAGGCCATTTGGGACCTGTACAGTCCCAGTTTATTCCTGTTGAGGCATTTCCTTTTTATGCAGATAAAGTACAGGATTCTTATTTCTGGGATATTGATGGTAATAAGTTTATCGATTACATGTGTGCTTTTGGCCCGAATGTATTAGGTTACAATCATAAAGTAGTAGAAAATGCTGCACTTGAACAAATGAAAAAGGGAAATTGTATGGCCTTGCCAGCCAAAGTTCAGGTTGAATTGGCTGAATTATTGGTTGAAACAATTGCTATGGCTGATTGGGCTTTTTTTATGAAGAATGGAGGGGATTCCACCACCTTTGCCTTAATGGTTGCTAAAGCAGCTACTGGCAGAAAAAGGACAATCCTGGTTAAAGGAGGTTACCATGGTGTTGCCCCCTGGACCCAACATACTGGACATGCAGGAATAATTGAGGAAGATGTGAGTAATAATCTTTATGTAGAGTGGAATGATTTTGATGCAGTAGAAAAACTGGTAAAAGAATATTCAGGAGAAATTGCTGCATTTATGGCCACACCTTATGATCACAGAGTATTTAAAGATAATGCTTTACCAGCTAATGGCTACTGGCAAAAAATCCAGAAGCTCTGTAATGAGCAGGGGATTGTTTTAATCATTGATGATGTTCGCTGTGGATTTCGGTTGGATAATGGTGGCTCTGGTAAGTATTTTGGGTTTGAGCCAGACTTAGCCTGCTATTGTAAGGCCATTGCCAATGGGTATAATATTTCTGCCTTAGTAGGTAAGGATTCATTAAGAGAGGCTGCATCAAAAGTTTTTTATACTGGAAGCTACTGGTCTTCTGCTGTTCCTATGGCCGCTGCTATTGCCTGTATTAAAGAGTTAATCAGAATTGATGGAGCCAAAATGATGATTCAAAAAGGAGAAAAGTTAACTCAAAGATTAACTGAGACTGGCAAGAAGTATGGTATTGATTTAAAAATTACCGGTGTGCCATCCATGTTTTATATGCGAATCACTAATGATGATTCATTAATGATGACTCAAGAGTTTTGTGCAGAATGTACCAAGAGGGGAGTATTTTTTATCTCTCATCATAATCATTTTATTAATTGTTCTTTAACAGATGAGGACATTAAGCAAACCATTGCAGTTGCTGATGAAGCATTTTTTCATGTAGCACAAAATAATCCGGATAAATTAAATAAATAGGAGGACTTATGCCTTTAGCTTATGAAGAAGTCATAAAATTAGAAAAAAAGGCTCACCAGTTACGCCACTTAATTATTGATACAATTACCTGGGCCGGGAGTGGTCATGTGGGAGGAGCATTAAGTGCAATCGATATGCTCACGATTCTCTATTATAAATATTTAAATATTGATCCATCTCAACCTGATTGGGAGGAAAGAGATCGCTTTGTTTTGAGTAAAGGCCATATTGGAGTGGGTTTTGCTCCTGTGTTAGCAGATAAGGGTTTTATCGACAAGGAATCACTGAAAACTTACAACCATACTGGTAGTGATCTGGGAATGCACTTGAATATGTTAAAAGTTCCAGGTTTAGATGCTTCTACAGGTTCATTAGGTCATGGTCTCCCCCTGGCTTTAGGAATGGGATTAGGTGCCCGTTACCTTAAAAAAACTTATAAAGTTTATTGCTTGCTAGGAGACGGAGAGTGTAATGAAGGATCTGTCTGGGAAGCTGCCATGGGAATTGCCCATTACCAGGCTACTAATGTCATTACGATTGTTGACCGTAATCAGTGTATGATTGATGGCAGAACAGAAGATATTATGAAACTGGAACCTTTTACTCATAAATGGGAATCCTTTGGATTTGCTGTAAAGAGCATTGATGGACACGACTTTCAGCAATTAGCTGAAGCCATTGAATTTGCTCATCAATCTGAGGATAAACCAACCTGCATTATTGCCAACACTTTTAAAGGGAATGGTGTTAAGTTTATGCAGGATAATTACAAATACCATTATGCAGGTTTTGATGATCAAAAAGTGAAGGAATGTAAAAAGGATCTGGATGAATATCATTCTCAAAGATTACAGGGAAGGAGTGAGTAATGGGTGGATTAACATATACAATGCTGGATACAACTAATCTTTCCACAGCTGAACTTTATGGAAAAGCACTTTGCGAATTAGCTGAAGAGCATCCGGAGATTGTTGGTTTAACAGCAGATTTAGGAAAGTCTACAAAAATTGGAGCGCTAGGGGAAAAATTTCCTGATCGCTTATTTAATGCAGGAATTGCTGAACAAAACATGTTTGGTATGGCAGCTGGTATGGCAGCTGTTGGATTGATCCCTTTTGCTTCCACTTTTGCTGTTTTTACTTCCATGCGGGCTTTAGATCAGGTACACACAGATATTTGCTACCAAAACTTAAATGTGAAAATGATCGCCACACATGCTGGCCTCTCTTTTGGACAGGCCGGATCAACCCATCATTGTACAGAAGATATTGGGATTATGAGAACCATGGCAAATTGTAAAGTTATTGTACCAGCCGATGGTTTGGAAACAGTGAATGCTGTGAGAGTAGCTTATGAAACACCGGGGCCAGTTTATATTCGAATCAATCGGGGATTTGATCAACAGGTTTATGAGAATACTGATTATGGATTCCAGCTAGGTAAAGCTGTTACTTTAAAAGAGGGGACGGATATGACCATTATCGCTTGTGGTTCCACTGTTTTTCGGGCTAGAGAAGCTGCAAAAATTTTGGAAGCAGAAGATGGTATTCATGCCAGGGTGATCAATATGCATAGTATTAAACCAATTGACATTGAGACTATTGAAAAAGCAGTACATGAAACACGTAGAATTATTACTGTAGAAGATCACAATGTGATTGGTGGATTGGGAAGTGCTGTAGCGGAAGTTATGGTTGAAACGGGTAAAGCCTGTGCCTTTCGTAAATTAGGAGTGCCAGACACCTTTTCCATCATTGGTCTCCATGAAGACCTTATGGCCTATTATGGTTATGATATTAATGGAATTCTCCAGGCATCTCGCGATTTAATGGGAAAAGATTTTGAAGAAGATGATGACTGGGAAGATGAGGTGTAATATGAATGACACGGTTTATACCAATAAAATATTTCTCAATGCTGTTCTCCCTTTGCTGAAAACCATTATCCAGGATTGTCCAAAGCTAGCCCTGAAATGGCAAGGTAAAAACGCTATTATTCAAGTCAGTTGTTTAAGGGAAGAAGAAAAGGATGGTACCCATTTTATCATTACTGATGGAGAATGGACGGTGGTTCGTGGAGTATCAGACATCAAACCTCAGATTGAACTGGAATTTAACTCCAGAGAACATCTCAATAGATTTTTTAAGGGAAAACTCTTTCCTTTTCCCAAGATCAAGGGGTTTTTAAAAAATCCAGGTTATTTTTTTAATTTTATGGCAGTTTTGATGAAAATGAGTGGTCTGTTAGGAGCAACCCAACCTCCAAAGGGAGAAGGTGAAAAGGGATTGCTGGTAAAACTCTATTTTTATTTACTTTCAACGGCCATCAGTACTTTGAATAAATTAGAGCATCCGGAGATCCATAAGTGGGCTTTAGCCAGCCCGGACCGGGTATATGCCTGGGAAGTACAAGACAGGGAGGATCTCTCTGCTTATATTCGGATAAAAGCAGGTAATTCCAAGTCATCCAGGGGCAAGTATAAGCGAAGTCTGCCATTTTTCACCATGAAATTTGATTCTACCGATAGTGCCTTAGGTATCTTAATGAGCATAGATGATATGATTGAATCCACTGTAAAAGGCAAACTAATCATGGTTGGCGGACCAGAATACGGAGCTCAATTAGGAGAGTACATGTTAAAAGTGGGGAGTTATATTCAATAATAAAACCTCCCTAATTGGGGAGGTTTTTGTTTTATTTAAAAAATATTTTGGTAAGTTTATAGTTTCCTTCTGTGTAGGGAGCATATCTCAATGGCAGGTCCATAAAGAAGCTGGTCTTTAAGATACTTTTTTTATGAGAAAAGGTATCAAAACTATACTTTCCATGATAATGGCCTCTTCCGCTATATCCGACCCCTCCAAAAGGAAGATTAGGATTGGTTAGGTGAACCAGTGCATTATTTATGGAACCTCCGCCAAATCTGATGTTGCTGATAATTTTATCTTCCATCTGTTTGCGGTTCGTAAAAAGGTATAGAGATAAGGGATATGGGTTTTTATGAATGATTTTGAGAATTTCATCAACCCTTTCATAGGTGATAATAGGAAGGATCGGACCAAAAATTTCTTCTTTCATGATTGCAGCATCTGGTTTGATTTGATCCATGAGAGTTGGTGCAATATATCTTTTTTCTGGATCTCCGGTACCACCTAATAGAACATTACCATCTTTAAAATACTGAATCAGCGTTTCATAGCGCCGCTCATTTACAATATGAGTAAAGTTTGAGCTTTCAGCTGGATTATCACCATAAAATTCCTTAATATAATGTTTTAACTTTTCTACAACTTTATCTTTTACATTTTTATGAACTAACAAATAATCTGGGGAGACACAGGTTTGTCCGGCATTAAAATATTTTCCCCAGGCTAAGCGTTTGGCAGCCAAGTCAATATTCACATCTTCATCAATAATTGCTGGGCTTTTTCCTCCCAGTTCTAAGGTGCAAGAGGTGTGCTTTTTAGCAGCCTGCTCTCCAATTTGTTGTCCTACTGGAACGCTGCCGGTAAAGAAAACATGATCAAACCGGTACTGATCCAGTAAAAAGGGCACAACTTTTGAACCTGAACCTTGAACTACACTGATGTATTGAGCAGGAAATGCATCCTTAATGATTTTTTCTATGATCAGGGCAGTGTGCTGTGTCACATGAGAAGGTTTAATAATGGTACAGTTGCCTGCTGCAATCGCTCCGACAACAGGGGAGAGTAAGAGTTGGAATGGGTAGTTCCAGGGGCCAACAATCAGTACTACTCCCAGGGGTTCTGAGTAAATTTTACTACTAGAAGGAAAATGTACAATAGGAGTGCTGACTCGCTGAGGCTTCATCCACTTTTTTAAATGTTTTATCGTATGATTGATCTCTTCATACATAAAACCTATTTCACTTACAAACGCTTCAAAAGGCGGCTTGTTAAAATCATCATTTAATGCTCTCAGAATGTCTTGCTCATACTTTTTAATAGTAGCTTTTAACTTTTGTAACTGCTCTTTTCTAAAGGCATAACTTCTTGTGTGTCCTTGTTGAAAATAGTTTTGTTTTGCTTCAAAATCAGCACTTTTAATTACATCATCCATGAAAAACTCCTAATTGTTTAGTTTAAAGTTTATTCTGGTACCTTTCGGACCCCATCCCAGCATGCTAAAATTGCCTGATCCAGCAGTTGGGGAGTAATTTCTATTTCTTTTGTTACATGCAATTTTGCTGTCATTAAAATGCAGCCTAAAACAAA
>JAKSBL010000469.1 GCA_022361115.1 Spirochaetota bacterium
GGAAGGAATATATGCAATTTACGAGAAATAAGACTATTGTGATCCTCTCAGGTTTGCTCTGCGTTCAGATAATTGTTATCTTATTACTCAATCTTTTTTCTACTCAAAGCATTAAACAAAGAAATGTAGAAAAAAAATTATTAAATAAATATAAATCAGAGAATGTTATATCTCTGGATTTTAAGAATAATGATACGAGATTTCAAATTGAAAAAAACGGAGATCAATGGTTTGTAAAAGTAGATCAAAACAACTTACCAGCAAATACTGAAAAAGTTACCAATTACTTAAAAATGCTTGCAGAATTATCACAAGGCTTCATTGTTTATACAGGAAATGATCAAGAAAAAAATACTAATTTTGGTTTTAATCTGGAAAACTTGATGGCTTTAGAAATAAAAACAGAGAAATCCAAATATTCACTCCAGATTGGTAATCCTGGCCCCCAAAGGATGACTTCTTATATAAAATATAAAAATGAAAATAAAATCAGAGAAGTTAAATCAAATATTGCTTCTCTTACCTCCAATGAATATATTAATTGGGCTGAGAAACAAATTTTCCATGATGATATTAAGACTAATGATGTGATCTCTTGTGAATTAAAGCCACAATTTGAATGGAATAATCAATTGATGACTATTCTCCAGGCTGATACTACTAGTGACAATAAAACCTTTTATTTAAAAGATGTTAGTGAAGCTATTACTGAAGTATTTGCTGTAAAAAATGTGATTACCAATTTACTCAATTTACAAATTGATCAATATAAATTGGATGATATTAATTTAAACACCAAACCTGTTGCAGGTGAAATCAAAATGGTTTTAGCAAATGGAAAAGATTTCCGTTTATGGTTTTATCCAACAGATGATACTGATGTTGGAGATTTTATCTTAAAAACTGATTTTTCAAACTTTCTCTATGTCTTAAATGAAGGCAAATTAAAGAATATCTTTAAGAAAAAAGAAGATTTGATAAAAAGCCAATCATAAAAAATGAAACAGCAATAAAAAACACCCTCTGAAAGGGTGTTTTTTTATTTTATTACATAATGATTTTTTTACTCCTGGCCGATTTCTAATCTTGCAACTGCTAACTTAGCAATTGGAATGGAATAGCTGGAACAGGATACATAATTTAATCCAGCTTCCTCTTTTAAGAATTTGAGATTTCTTGGATCAGCACCTTGCTCTCCACATAATCCCAATTTTAAATCAGGCCGAGTTAATCTTCCACGCTGAGATGCAATTAAAACCATTTCTTTTACAGGTGTAGTCAAAACTTGAAATGGATTAGCATCAATAATATCATATTTACTATAATCAGGCATAAAGGAATTAAAATCATCCCTTGATAAACCATGAGTTGTTTGAGTTAAATCATTGGTTCCAAATGAGAAAAATTCAGCATATTGAGCAATTTCTCCCGCTGAAAGAACTGCAGCAGGTAACTCAATCATAGTTCCGACCTTGTATTCTAATAAACCTTTTGCTTTCACCTCTTCTTTGATTTGCTTCTCTATTTGACTGATACCATCGATGGATTCACCTTCAATTTTTTTACCATTTTTCACAAATTTTAATTCTTGAATATTCATAACAATAGGAATCATGATTTCTGGCACAACCTTCATACCTTCAGCCTGCAACTTATATGCGGCTTTAAAAATTGCTTTCAGCTGCATTTCATATATTTCAGGATAGGAGATCGCCACACGACAACCACGATGCCCCAACATTGGATTAACTTCAGCAATTGATTCAATTTTTGCTTCCACTTGGGCTTTAGTAATTTTAGGATTAACCTTTTTTAGGTGATCCATTAAATCCTGTAACTCATCGCCTGTATGGGGTAAAAACTCATGTAATGGGGCATCCAGTAAACGGATTGTAACAGGATAAGGATTCATGGTTTTAAAAATGCCATAAAAATCATCGATCTGCATTTTTTCTAGTTTTACTAAAGCTTTCTTTCGATCCGTATCATTATCAGAAATAATCATTTCCCTAAAGATATTAATTCTTTTTTCATTAAAAAACATATGTTCAGTTCGGCAAAGCCCAATTCCTTCACCACCAAACTTACGGATTAAAGCTGCATCTTTGGGAGAATCCCCATTACCCAAAACTCTAAAATCACTCAAATATTTATTAATGATTTCCAGTAACTCCAGTAAGCCAGAGGATTCGGGATTTGGTTCAATAAGATCAGCCTTCCCAATAATTATTTCAGGATTTCCATAATAAGGAACATCCAGTGTAATATAATCCCCCTCTTTAACAACCACACTATCAATAGTAAATTGTTTTTTTGCACTATCAATCTTCATTTCCGGTTTAACCAAAGAGACTTTTCCATACTGTCTGGCAACAACAGAAGCATGAGCAGAATAGCCACCTTCACAGGAAAGGACCCCATTAGAAACTTCAATCCCTTTTACATCTTCAGCATAAGTTGCCGGTAGACAAAGGATAAAATTTCTTTCCTGCTCTTCAGCAATAGCTTTTTTATCTGCTTCCATCAAAGAATCTGTACTAAAGTATACTCGTCCCCGGGCTGCACCAGGGGCACCGGCAATTCCACCTTCAATTGTCTTCATCTTTTTAGCAGTTTGCTTATTAATAACAGGATGGAGAATATCTGACATTTCAGAAGGCTGGACGGTGCGTAAAATATGTTCTTCTGAAATTATTTTTTTCTTGAGAAGATATAATAGGCTTTTTAAGGTTGCTTGAGTGGATTTGGTCATTACAGCAATTTGTTCAATAATCCACAAACGGCCTCTTTCAATCGTAAATTTAATCTGTCTGATTTCTTTAAAGTAACATTCAACCTCTTCAGCAACTTTTTCTAATTCTTTTTTTACTTTTGCATCAATTTTATTGATATTATTTGAATCACCGCCATGAGTATCATCAAATTTATCCTGAAAGAAATCACCCTGCAGAATTTTTTCACCAGAAACAATATCCCTGGTATAAAATTTTCCTGAAAAAGAATCTTTCCCATAATTTCCATAAACCATGGGTTGAACCATTATTGCTGAGTCTTCATCATCCATTTCTTCCTGTTTTAAAAAATGGGAGACTTTTTTTAGTAAAAACTCTAATTGAAAATAAGCATCTTGAAAAAACTCAGTTGGTAATATTTTTCGAGCAGAATCTACAATATCTAAATAGTGTTTTACATCTTCAGGTCGGTAATAACAAACAGTGTTTAAAATTCTTGAAACATGCTTTTTTGTATACTTTTCAAAATCAGCAGAAGCAATTGGTTTATGTTCCAGGTAACTTAAGGTATCTAGGATTTTTTGTTTATTCTTAACTGCTAAACTAAATTTATAAGTATTTGATTTTGCATCTTTTTTATAAATTTCTTCAATGATCAATTTTTCTTCAGTTAACGAAATCTCTTTAAGAATTTGATCGGTAAAATTTTTTGCTTCGATTTTTTTGGGTACTTCTATGTCATCTACAATCTGAATCATGGTTTTCTTTTTTACCTTGTCTTTTTCCAGATTGATTAACAAACTAAGAGTTCCTTTAATTAAAAACTTGGCATATTCCTGGTAAGCAAAGTGCTCTCCTACCATTTTTTTAAATCCCTCAAGTGTTTTATCAGTTAATCCAATTGTGTGGATAGAAGGATACCTGACAATTTCCATAGAAGGGCTGATAACTATTTTATAAATAGCAGGATTATTTGGATCATTATATTTTTTCCCAGTTTCTTTTTCTGCTTTTTCAGAAAATTTTTGCAGCATACCAGATAATTTTACATCATCCAATTTGGTAGCTATACCTGTATCTATAATAATTCCCGGTAATATCGGCATTTTTAATTGGGCTAATTCAATAGCACGAATACCCCGAATCCCAATTTTATCACTCAAATCTTCTTTTGGGCATTCTTTCATAGAGAAATAATGAACATGGCTTCCCATCATCAACTCCTTATTTCATCAATTCTACTTTTTCCTATAGAATTGAATACATTTGTAAACATTTTGACTTACGGCTATAGCAAATCCTTTAAGTCTTTATAACAGCTCTCTTTAGTATTTTCTCTTTCCTTAAAAAAGTGATAATACTTTGGTAGGATCTCCTTTGAGAAAATCCTCAAATCGATGGCTGGCTCCCTGAGCCAGATATCTTCTTAATTTGGATATATCTTTAAATTCGGGTCCTAATAAAGAAAAATAGATATTAGTACCATGTTTCACTTTTCCCCACTTAAATAGTGTATTAATATCATGAATTTGCTCGCCTTCATAAAATACTAATACTTGAATATGAGGGTATTTTGTCTGATATGACATAATGATTTTTTTCCAGGCCTCAACATTTCCATTATGAAAAAGTTCATTGGCAACTAAGACTCCGTATCGGGGAGATATCTTTTTCTTTCCGGTAGGAGGTGTGCTTTTTGGTTGAGGAGCAGGCTTTGGGCCAGTGGGAGCAGGTTGTGCTGCTTTAGTTTGTACAGGTTTTGTTTTTACTTTTTTTTCAGGCACTTTTATTGGCCTAGCTCTTGATGCCCCTTGAAATTCCTTAGTATCAGAAATTTTTCCCCCATTGATAATGATCTCCATGGCCTGTCCGCACTTTTTAGCTAAAGTCAGATCAAATTCTCCATTGTAGTTACCAACATAACAAACAACTAATTCAGTTTCCTTCAAACTATCGATAGCTTCCCAGCTTTCTGGATTTTTTGGATTAATCACAATTTGACCTAGTTGAGGATGAAAATAACTCACCACCAGATCAAATTTATTCCAGTTACCCATTACGCTTGCTATTTCTGATAACTTTCCTGGATAAGTTTTTTTAATAGAAAAAGATTTTGTATAATAT
Organism: Spirochaetota bacterium; assembly: GCA_022361115.1. GTDB lineage: Bacteria > Spirochaetota > GWE2-31-10 > GWE2-31-10 > GWE2-31-10 > JAKSBL01. The sequence continues at coordinate 4,857 of JAKSBL010000469.1, forward strand.
TGAAATTTATCAACTAATAAAGCTCCCAATATTGGGGAAATCTGAAAGGGCTGGATTTTTTTGTACTCTAAAGCATTGTTTATAACATCTGCTAGATTATTCTGACGACTAACTGCTTTAATAAATCCATTTACACTTTTGAAGTGCCGTAAGGCAGTATTAAAACCACTGCGAGAACTTAGAAAGTTTAGACTGTTTTCCATAAATAACTCCTACCTAATCCTGACCTTTATAGCTTGGTCTGATCATACCAGCAGGACTGAAAAAAAATCATTAAGTCATATGAATTTTTTTATTAACAGTAGAAATGCTTTTTTATTAAAAACCTGTACTACTGGTATTTGTACATAAATTGGTTATAAGATGATAAAAGCGGTATTACTACCGCTTTTATCAAAGTTAAAATTTTATTAGATTTCTGTTAATCCGTCATCTTCGGTACTAACATCAACGATACCTTCTGGTGCCTCAGTCAGCTGTGTGGTTGTTGACTCTTCCAGAAAATCCATTTGATAATCAGAACCTTCTTCTTCATCACCAGTTGTACCAAATGACATAGTAATATCATCACGTACAGTGGATCTTCGGCGTGAGAAAGAAGCAAAAGCTGCATCCTGAAAACCTTTGGAAATACCATGAAGGAATTCATTCAATACATTTGCCATTGCATTAAGAGTATATTTCTTTCGCTTGATTGATGTAATATCAATATCCAGAACCACACCAGGTTGAATATGGTAAGGATTGATTTTATAATCAAAGGTAGTAAATTCTCTTTCCAGATAATAGAGTCGTTCTTCAACTGCAATTCTCTGGATAGGATTTTGTTCTTCATAAGTTTTTTGAAGTTTTTCTTTCATGATCTTAAAGCGTTTTTTAATCTCTTCTTTTTCATTAATATAAGGCTTATTCATTTTGATCATGTCAGTTTCATCAGGTTGCATGTTGATAACTTCATTCCACTCTTTGTCTTCAACACTATATGGTTCAAACTCGCGATATCCAACTGGATTTTTATCCATTCTTCGATTGATCTTTCTTTCTAATCGGCCAACTAAAACGTCAAAATCCATTTTTTTGCGGTTATCAATATAAAGTTGATCAACAACATCCCATAATCTCATTACTTCTTTGTTAAACTCACCATATTGTTTTGAATAAGCAGCTCGTTCAGCTTCCAATTGCTCTTGATCAAAATAGGTTAAGCGTACCTGATATCTTTCATCCGGCAGGTTGCTTGGATCAGTATCTTCATATTCACGAATGATACAATCTCTAGCATTTTTTAAGTTTTCAACATACTGATACCCCATTTTAGAAGTATCTAAGATACTGGTAATAGAATTAATAGCAGTATTAAAACCTCTGTTTCTGATATTTTCATTATCCATGATTTCTTTGAGGTTTTCTCTAACATTTAAAGCATCATATTCACCATGTTCAATCTCAGCTCTTAAACCTTCTAAGCGATCCATTAAAGCTTTGCTTAAGAATTTATAGCGGAGAGAATCAGGATTTTCAGAATCATCTGAAGTATACTCTTCAACACGATTCATTTTTTCAAAAAGAATTTCTGAATCTGAAAGATCTTCTTTCCCTTCATCAGCTCGTTGGTCTTTTAATGCTTCAATATCTTTGTCAATTAATTCTAATAAATGTTTTGAAATAAGATTTTTGATTAAATAATTTACTGTAATCTGATAGTGAAAAATTGGAGAAATCAATTCGGAGTCTAGGATATTTACTGATAGTTTTACATCAGAAACAGTTTTTGGTTTAAAAAAGTTATCTTTGAAAGCACATTTAACTATTGAGTAAGCATTTTCTCCTCTTACAAATGCACCTACATCAACTTTTTGGCGTAAAATAGAGTTAGTATCATTTTCCAGGTCATTCATACCTCTTTGAACATGCCCCATCAAGTGACCAAACATATTGATCATTGATTTTTCAATTTCACCAGTGTTAAATTTATCCATTCCACCAATCTGATCCAGTAATTGAGCCAGTTCACGAGGTGTATACCGGGCAAGGGTTTTCATTTCCTCTTTGTCAACAAAATTACGAACCTTTTTAACCATTTCATCTTCAGTGGTTGTCATGTACCTGTTGAACATGTTTTGGTAGTTTTGATTAAAGTAGTTATAAAGTTTTTCTTTAATACCACCCATTACATCCAACCGCTCTAATGCAGTCTTAGGTAATTTTGCAGTAATATGATTCATAACTTTATCTACTTCTTCACGAATTATGGTTTCTACTTCACTCTGTTGATCCCTGAATTCCTGAGCCAAAGAATTTCTTGACCCTACAGCACTGGGTTTTTCAGGATGAAAAACATTTGGACTCTTAGGCAAATCAAGATGTGCCATATTTTACTCCTCACAATTTCAAATTTTAAAAAACACTAAAAACGGGTTAACCCCATGCTTTATGGACTTATTAACATCCCCGTCGTTGCATCATTACTATTAAATATAATAATGTAGCTTTTTGAAAAGGTTGTCAAGCGTTAATATTTTAATTGTATTAAATTTATTTCTATTAATCAACTTCATATTCTTTTTTTTTATTTTTTTTTCCGGCCCTCCTGCTGTATTTTTATCATTACAGGGCAGAATTCTTAAAAACCAATCCATTTTTATTTATTTTTAATTATTTACCAATGTTAACATGATTTTTA
>JAKSBL010000561.1 GCA_022361115.1 Spirochaetota bacterium
GAATGAATATTTAAGGGGAAGCAAATGAGTTTATACTTCATCTTCCGGGAAATTCTGCCCTTTGTCAGCAAAAAAAGTCTTTCTTAAAAGGTTCATACCTTATACTCCCAGTTGTGGGGTATATATAATCTTTTTCAGAAATACTGAAAAAAAACTGTCTCAGGCAGTACTTTTAGAAATCTCTACATGATGAGAAGGAGGTCTGCTGAATATGCCTAATATCAAACCCAAATCCACAATGCCGCCATCTTCCCAATGGAACCTCTATTATGGCGAAGCGATCGGCAGCAGTAGTGATTTTCATGTCATCGCTTATTGCCCCGAACTGGACGAATTTGAAAAAAATCGAAATATCAACCACAATGAGTATTCCTATATTTTCCATTTTGATCAGCGGCAGCGGCAGCAGGTCACCCGGCTCAACAGGCGTCTTAATGCCCTGTGGGAAGATCCTTCAGGGTCGGTCATGGCTGCCGGAGACACTGCCGGGTACCTGGAAATAAGTACACAGGGAGTCCGGGAGGTGTCCCTGGATAATGTGGCCGGACAATTTTATCATTTTTTCGGCCTTGGTCACCATCACCTCTATGGCTGTGGCGGATACGACTCTTTTTTTCTCTGCCGCCGTAATGGGCACTGGGCTGCTATTGACCTGCCGGAGGAGTGTCCTGTGTTATGGTCCATTGCCGGCTTTCACGAACATGAAATATACCTGGCAGGAGACAATGGCACCATTCTGTTCTTTGACGGAGAGGCGGTACAAAGACTTGAAAGTCCAACCGACCACCGTTTGACGACTATTGCTGTTCTCAATGATCAGCACCTTTGTATTGGCGGCTATGGCGGAACTCTGCTCATCGGCAACAGACACCGCTGGCGTGTGGTCACCACCAACAGCAATGCGCCTCTGCTCAAAATTGTTGAGTTCGCCGGCAAGCTCTACTACGGAACCAAAGATGCCTTGTGGTCTTTTGATGGCCAGGACTCGCCGGTAAAGGAACTGGATATGGAGGTGCGCTGGATCAGCAAACTGGATGATGGTCTGTTGTTGGCTAACGGTTCTGCCTATCTTTATGTGGACAATACTTTAACACCCATTGACAACAAGCTGGATGACCAGCCAGTACTGTGATGCCCCTTGCTATCTGAATTTATGATTCAGTTCACACTCAGGCATTTCAATGGGCTGCCATGTATCTCCATTATCGGTCATAAGGATCTCCTCCTCTCCAAAGGCGATCATGCCGTCCCCCACATTAACAATTTCCTCAATTTCCAGCGGTTCAGTAACAGCCTTTGGTTTTCCGGGAAAAATTCTTACCACTCCGCTGCCAAAGGTGGCAGCATAAAGGGCTCCCTTAAATTCAGCGATGTGCATAAAATCAGAATAATCTGTCTCAATGGCATCCCATTCACCATTGTCGTTTGAGATATGGAGATGGTTATCACCGCCAATCAAGCGATCGTCCCCAGTAATGTAGAGCGCCGAAAGGGGATCGGTTTCCGGTGTTTCCAGTTGTTCTAACTGAAGGCCGTTCCATTTAAAAAGGCAGGTGCCCCCTACATAGATTTCATTGGCTTTGGTGCCATAAGGGGTGTACAGCAAGGTCACACCTACAGGCGGTATATGGCGCTTCCATTGACCGTTAATGCGGGTGAAAAACCAATTTTCATTAGTCGTTAGAAAGAGCTGGTCCTGGGACGGCGTTTTGCCCGAAATACCAAAAATGCTGTTTACTATTTCAACAGGTGTGGGGCTGAAGTTCTCCTCCTCCCAGGCTTCACCCCATCTGATGTACAGTTTATTGCTATTGACCGCAGTGCAGTAGACCGCACCATTGTGAGACCTCCAGGAAGTATTCAAGGCTATAGAAAATTCATCAAAATAGGCGGCTTTCTGATTATGGAGGCGCAGCATCAGGGTCCGTGAATCAGTGACAATATCCCCTTCCGGCGTGAATCTCTCATCCGGATGTCCGGCGAGAATAATTGTATCTTTGAGACTGCCACCAAAAACTGAAAATACCTCCAAAGGCATAGGGATTGACATAGTTTAACTCCTTATTATTCTACATAAATTAATAACTAAACCGCCAGCTTACAAGGTCCTTCTCTCTTTAATAGCTACGAAACCAGGTCATACTCCAGATATTCTCTTTTAAGTTTGTACTGATTGCTGACCACCCATTATCCCATCAGATATTGTTTTCCAATAATGAAGTGGTCATGTTCTACTCTTTTCAAATTTTTTGGGAATTGGCCACAGTAGTTTCCCCCTAAATCATCAGAAAAGGCGGCAATGGATAAAAAGTTTCACTTATACTTCATTTGAAACCATGTATCAATATATTGTTCAATCGGTTTATTCAGTGTTTCCCTTGCATGTTTGCGTAACTCCCAGCTTATTTTTGACTCCATATCATGGAATACTGAAAAAAAATTCAATTCATCGGCAGTTTTGCATTTATCTTTGAAAAGTTTTCCCCTTTCCAGGTTAGCACATATTCTATAGAGAATAAAATTCATTCCTTCTTTTACTGGGTCCCATAGTACTTCATTACTAGTCAGTAATTGCTCGAAGGGAGGATAAAAGGCCTGCAATTCTTCCAGTGAGACAAAGGGGGTGCCTGAAACAGGGAGAATTTCATTGCTGGGAACCAACTCTGCACCCTTTGTAAAGCTGCCTTTACTCATGTAATCCTTTAGAGCTTCATCTGGTCCATTGAGTTGTTCGTTATTGATGTAGAACAGTTCAAAAAGATTTTCGCCGCCAAAATACAATACAGCATTTTCCAAAACACTATCATTTGCAATTGAATAATTTACTAATTCTTCAACAATACTATTAGTCCATTCTTTTTCAAGACTCTTAAAAGTCACGTTTGTCTTTCCAGTATCATTGCCAATCCATATGTGAAAGTATTCATTATTTTCTCCGGAGCAACCCATTGATTTTGCCTGTTTCAGACCAATTGACTCAGCAAAGGTTTGAAATACCTCCAGCGTTGAATCCAAACCACTCTGTATCACATTCAGAGAGAAAGATTCATCGAGGTATTGATATTCACTGGATTCAAACTCAAAACGCCCGGATAATCCCCATGCATCGCGATTTTTTAAAGATTGAGAATAGGTCTTTCCTGTGGAAACCGTGTAAACCATCAAGGAACACCGGTCTGGTGTTTCCTGGGTAAATTCAAAGACCAGTGATTTCATTTTCTTGATTTGATCTTTATGCAGAGAGTAGAGCTTTTTAAGATACTCTATTGAAAAATCTTCAGCAATAAGAACTCTCTCTTCATCAATGTTGAGTTTCACGTTTAATTCTTCAAACTGTTTTTTTATATGCTCCATCTCTTTTTTTGAAGCATTAATTCTTAAATAGTACCCTTTGCCTCTTGCAATATCAACAGCATCGGCCGGCACATTTTTGGTCTCATCAATCAGCTTCAGAGCCTTCTTGTTTTTTCCATAATTTCCATTAATAGAAATATAATACTCTGTTAATTCCCTCGTTTTCATAAAGTTCAACTCCTTATAAAGAATTTTATCAGGCCTCCCCACACTCTTCACAGCCAGTGCATTTTTTTATCTAAAACAGGCCTGAATTCATCCATAATGTAATCTCCTTTTAAATACTATATATATTTTTTTTATTCCATGTTTTATGCTATAACAACTTCTCACTGACACGAGAAAAAATCCTATCAGCAGGCACTTTATTGGTTTTCAATTGTTTTTACGATCGGGACAAAGTGTAAGGAACACCTTCAAAGCCTTCTTCTTCATAGATATCCTCAGGGGCACGCAAATATGGATTAGATTTAACATCCAAAGATTGCAAATACTTGTCTATTCGAATTTCAACACTGTCTAAACTGAACTTCTGATCGATATCAACAACATCTGGCGGCACCAGTGGCCCCAGGAAATCTGAGGGGTCTCGCTTATAAACTTTTTCTAAGCGCTGCACAACTATATCCCGCCATTTTTCAAATGGCCGGATATCATTGAGCAAGCGGCGGGTTAAGCTTTCAAGCTCAGCCGCTTCGGTCGAAGGATCAGCATTCATTTCCCGGTCTACATCGTACACCTGGTAAACTTTCATACATGTATCAATCACTATAGTGATACCCAATGAAAGTGACCCCAGAATTGGTCCCGACCAGTATTCATAGTTTAATTCCCAGGGTAATACATAGCGGTAATCAACCACCGAAGCCCAGGCTGCTTCCAAATACTGATCTGGGGCCTCTTCTTTAAATAGTCCTTTAAAACGATAGACTATCCATTCAAGACAACCAATGGCAAAAGCCAGGTTTGCCCGCCTGGTTAAAGTCTGCATCCGTTTTTCAAAACTTTTGTCTATCGGCAGATATGTCTTTTCACGCTCCCAATCGTCCCACGCAAAGTTCAAGCTGTTATCATGTATTTTCGCATCAATCAGATGTTTGCGTTTTTGATAAAGCATAAAGAACCTCCTGTAGTTTTTTCTCTTTTGGCGGGAAGTTCCCTTTTCACTGGTAACCAAGAGACATGGCCTGCTATATCTTTTTCTTGTAGTCTATTTTATAAGCCGACGCTTGTTCAGTAATAATATATAGAATAAATCTATCACTGTCAACATCCGCTGTTTCAAATGACGTCATGTTATTCATGGTGTAAATTTACAGCAGATTTAACAATGGCTATTCTGCCAAAAAGCACTAATTCACAAAAGGAAAAATTATTTTATGCCAGTGTCCAATACAGAGCAGTATTTTAGTGAAAGCTATCCACCCTTTCCCTCAAAATTAAAGAGGATTAATCAAAAGGCCAGGCTTCCAGGTTACCGGTTTGATCCGGCAATTTTCCGTTCCATTTCTCAATGGCTTTTTCTTTGTTTTCCAGCTTTTTAAGTTGGAGAAAAGCATTGTCCAGTTTTTGCTGACTTACCAGCCGGTTGTATTCTAAAATGCCTTGAGCTTCCAGAATTTTTATTTTTTTGCGGTTTTCCGCTTCCAGCAGCTGACGCTCTGCTTTAATTTTTGTTTGTTCCATTAGGATTTGCTCATTTTCTTTTTTCTTGCGGGCTAATTCGGATTCGGCAAAAGTATTCCGGAATTTGCTGGCAATCAGGATGTTTTCGATATCCACATCATAGATGGTCAGATAATATTCTGCCAAAATGGCTGTCAGGTTTTCTTTTAATTCCTTTTTTATTTTGGATTGATATAGCAGTACTTCAAAGATCGGATAATGAATCACTATATTTTTAACCGCTTCATTGGTATTGGGTTCAATAATGTCTGCGATGATTTCCCGGTTTGATTTCATGCCGTATTTCCGGTACATCTTGAGTAAATTTTCTTCCTGAAGGCTGAACTCCACGTTAACCCTGAGAATGACATCCTGAAACTCTACTGAATCAGCCGTAATCTGATCAATTTGAGCACTTTGGCGGGTCAAATCACTGATATAAATGGATTGGAGAAAAGGAACATAAAAGTGAGCCCCTTCCTGGATGAGTTTATCTTTCATCCCCCCGCCAAAACGGCTGAAAACAACTCCCCGAAAACCCGGTGGGATATTAACCCAGATTTTTTCATTATCCATTAAACTCTTGCCCCAGAGCAGGAGGAGCAGCAAAATGACGAACAGAGATGTGCGGATTTTCCTTTTTTTGATAAACTCCAAAATGGAAGTTAACAAAGAATATATGAATTGAAAAAAGGTTTTTAAAAGAGTGGTTAATCCATCATTATCTTTGTTTTTATTGACTACTAGAAAAATGATAATGAAAATTAAAAAAAGTATGAAGAATAGGATAAATAAAAAAAACATAAAACCCCCGGTTTTTTTAAAGTATGATGATTATAGGATAGCAGAGTTATTTGAAAGTTTTATGAAAGTTATCAAAAAAATTGATAAATTGATTTTTTTTCGATTTTTTTCAGGGTTATATTAAGAGTAGTATTATTCGTTATAGTTTTTCTTGATTGGCTTTTAAATTTTAAAACCAGGGTTTAACTCGATTAAAATCTGGTTAATAAACCCTGGTCTAAACATCGTGCTAATGCAGCAGCACTACATATCATGTTTTTTGACAATTCTGTTAAATTTACCATTCTTTTTAATCATAGCCAGGCCTTTATTAAAATCTGCTGTTAAAGTTTTATAGTCACCAGCTTTTTTACTGAAGGCAACATACATATCATAGACTTTATAAGGCGGAGATAGGATACTGATTTTGTTCCGGTTAAAATTTGGATCTACTTTTTCCAGGTTATACCAGAAAATACTTTTGGCGATTAACATGGCATCGATCCGGCCAGTTATCAGCATTTTAACAGCCTTATCAATGGAATTAACCGATTGGATTGTTAAACCGTTCTCTTTTAATTCTTTTTCCTGAGCTGTACCGTTTAATGTTCCGATAACCACATTTTTCATGGATGACAGATTACCGTCAAATTTTACCTTTTTGTTTGATTTCAAGGTAATGAAATCTTCTTCAACCTTCCAGACAACATCCGGGTATTCCAGATATGCCAGCCGATCCGGTTTGAGATAGGCATCCATAATTCCATCGAATTCACCTTCTTTGGTTGCTTTCAAAGCCCGAGCCCAGGGGAGATAGGTAAATTTAACATCATAGCCGACAGCAACAAATGCTTCAACGATGATTTCTGAAAAAAATCCGTGTCCGGGGAGTGATTCTCCAGAGTAAGGTTCCCAATTAATGGTGGCCAGGTTTATTGTTTTGTTTGCAGCAAAAAGTGAAAATGAAAGCAGTAAAATGAGAATGATGCATGTGAGTTTTCCCTTTGTCATTTTTACCTCCAGTTAAAATTGCAGTATTTATATTAATTATATGTACTATTTATTACAATGCAATAACTAAAAATAATAAATGTAAAAAAAATATAAAAAAAACAAATTTACCATTTTCTGAAACCATCATTATTTTGCTGATGAAGGAGGATTACTTTATCATATACACTATTTTCATTTGATAAAAAGAACCAACTACCGGTTTGGATTTAAATCTGCCTTTCAGGCTGGACTGGCCCTATTGATTTACCAAAATGCTGAAGGAATAGCCGGGCTGTTTGTCTCTTACTTCAGTGATAAACAACATAATCGGATGTGTTATCCGCTTATCTCAATACACATACCTCCATTTTGACATCAATCTTAGTTTGGAAATCTTTACCAACTTCAACCTGACGTTAAGTTTTCCAGTATCTCTTGCTTTTAAATTCTAAAAAATGAACCCAAGATTTTCTTGTGCTTTCTACTTGACAAACTATTTAATAATTGTGATAAAGGTTAAAGCGGATGAATATAATTAAAGATTTCTATTAAAAAAAAATGGAAGATACCGAAAAATATATATATGCTGCATTTTTTTGGGGAGAGGATTTTAAAGCAGTTATTTATATTTGATTGTAATCAATAGGAGGGTAAAACCATTGAATTCTAAGAATCCTTATCAACAGTACAAAAAAATACAAATTGATACTGCTGATCAGGGCAAACTGATCGTAATGTTATATGACGGAGCTATTAAGTTTATTAATAATGCTATTAATTTAATGCCTCCCAAACCGGATAACATGGAAGAAATTCATAATTATATTATCCGGGCTCAAAATATTATTACTGAGTTAATGTCTTCGCTCAATATGGAAGCTGGTGACATATCTCAGCGGCTATTCAGTATCTATATGTATATTAACAATCGGCTCATTGATGCAAATATGAAAAAAGAGTTAGAGCCTTTACAAGAGGTAAAAAAATACCTGCTCGAGTTACGAGAAGCTTGGGAAGAAGCAGCAAAAAAAGCCCCAAAAGAAGCAGCTAATTCTCAAAGCGGAGGTATAAACATTGCAACCTGATGAATTAGCAAGAAAAATTCGGGACAACTTACTGGCACAGCGTAACCGGCTGGCTGATTATCTAGAAATTTTGGAAAATGAAGATTCAGATATCAGAGAAGAAAATCCTGATAAATTACTGAATCATATCAAGATTGAAACCAAAATCATTGAAGAGTTACAGCAGTTTAAAAAAATTCTAGTTCCTTTAGAAAGTATCTATGAAAAAATGCCTTATAAAAAAGATGATACTATTGACCAATTAAAAATGAGTATTGATCAGCTATCCTCTGAGGTAAAAGATAAATCTAAAGAAAACAGAGTAAAACTGGAAACTCTCATTCAGAAAGTAAAAGTTAACCTTAAGTCATTTAATAAAACTAAAGTTAATCAATCGCCTTACTCAACAGTAGCGGCAGGAGTA
>JAKSBL010000445.1 GCA_022361115.1 Spirochaetota bacterium
GTCATTTTGCCTTGATAGGTTTGACATTGCCTATCTAACTTGATGGTAATTCGATAATCAGGGAGCCGGTCAATAGCAGGAACCAGTTTTTTATTTAAGAAGCCACTTTTTTTTATTTCTGAGTCATAAGGTGGTAAAGTATTGATCAGGTCATCATCATGCTTTGAGTTAAATTGCCAAGTACAATTGGTAATAAAGAGAATAAAAATAAATAAAATGAAAATATTGTGATCTTTAATGGGTATTTTTTTCAAAACAAATTGTCCTTTAAGTTTTAATAAAAGGATTGCTCCACCTAGTTTTAAATATAAGGTGATTTAGCATAAACTTTTCTATAATTTTTATCTATCCCCTGGGATATTAAATGAAAACTGAGTAATACAATTAAATAGGCTGCTAAAGGTATTAATAACTTACTTGGCTGTGAATGAATTCTATAGCGCAACTGGCCAATCAAGCCAGATAATTCATTTGTTTTGGAGTGAAGCAGTGGTGGGCTGAATGTCATGATTGTGCCGCCAAGAAAAATATGAAAAATACCCAACTGACCAATTAGATTGAGAGTTAAGATCATTTCATGAACCAGCACTGAAAAGAAATCTTCCCTTAAAAAGGGAAAAATATGAATAAATAGTATTCGAAATTTTGACGCCCCAATAGAATGGGCTGCATCAATATACTGCATACGACTTAATAAGTAAGTACGTTCCTGTAAAGGAATGATAACTCCCGGAAGCCCGACAATGGCAATAAAAAATACCTGTATAAAGAAAAGTCTGGTAGTTGAAATGGATGAATTAAAGGTAATTCCAAAAAAAATAAAAACCAAAATTATTAATGCTGGCATCCCTCCTAATGCTTGCAGTTTTTGAGATGGTTTATTTTCAAAACCAAGATAGAGGGCAATAATTAAACCAATGAAAACTCTGATAAAAGCAGTAATAACACAGGCACCTAAAGTGTATTTTGCGCCATATAATAATAGGGTAAGCATATCATATCCATAAGAGTCTGTACCTAGAGGATGCCTTTTTGAAGGTGGTTCTGGTGCAAAAATCATGGTTTCTTCACCATTAACGATTTCCTGGCGAAAAGGTTCTGAATAATTGAGGTCATACGGAGCTAGGTATGGCCCCCAAAGGGCTATGATGATCAGAATCAAAAGCAAAAAGCTGCCCAGGATGAGTTCCGAATTGATAACTTTTTTTAGACCCAGACGACTAGCTTTCATGAACCACCACCTTTCTGGTGATATAAAGGAGTAATTTTAAAAAAGTTCGAACCAGAATAAAAATGATCACCATTCCTAACAGACAATTTACAACCAGGTTATATTGATAACTCCCGCCTGTGATAATATTTCGCTGTTGAAAGCCATATCTAAAGAGTAAGCGGGTAATTCCAGGTAGTAAAAATAATGTTTCAGCAATAAATAAATTGGAAATAATCATAATTGTTGTTTTATGAATATCAGCTTCTAAAGTAGGGATTAATGCTGGAAAAATTTCCCGCAGAAAAATATGTTTTTTGGTAAACCCTCGGGAAATGGCACACAGTATATAATCCTGGCAGGTGATTTCATAAGTGGTTGTGGCCATGGTTTTAATCAGATAAAGGGCTGGATAGAGGCTCATGGCCAAAAGGGGTAATAATAAGGGTAACCCTTTGGATGCAGTTATCCGGGTAAAGCGGATTCCTGTTTTTAAGGTTATTGTTATAATGATTATTTGGAGAAGTAAAATGAGAAAAAAATCTGGAATAGTATTGATAAAAAAAAGAATTTTTTGAGTGATTCCAAATCTTCTTTTATGTTGCAAAATCCCGAATGGGACTCCGATTAAAAGCCCAATTATTGATGATAAACTAATATATAGCAGGGAAACACCAAAAGCAGGATATAAATCCAGAAGGGCATTCATTTGTCTGTCAGTTAAATAATAGATGAAAGATTGACCATTAACTATATTTTTTAAATAATCCAGGCCGAGAAAGAAATAGAGTGGTCGGATAGAGAGATGGCCTCTACTCTGTTGAACTACCAGAGGGAGGCTGGCAAAAAAAATAATAGCAAGTACTAAAAAAGCGACTTTTAATATACTTGCACTAATCTTGATAAGATAAGCTTTTAATTTTTGTTGAATCATAATTCAGTAAACTTTTGCAAAAAAAATATGTAAAGATTGTACCAGTTATTTGAAAAAAAGCCATGATTTTTTCGTAAAATTTTGTGATAAATTTTAAATGATATAACGCATAATAGATCTTTTTGCTGAACGGCGTAGTATTTCAGTAAATCCCATTTTATGAAAAATAGTGTCCGTGCCTGTATAAATATCTGCTTTTGATCTTTTGATCTTACTTGTGATAATAGGATATGCTTCGATTATTTTTGCATTCTGTTTTATTGCATAATCTACTGCTGATGCTATTAAATGATAGACTAATCCCTGATTACGAAATTTTTTATGAAGAAAAAAACAAACAATTGACCAAACAGGTTGATCATCAACTTTTTTTAAAACAGGAGAGCGGTTTAAAGATGGAAAATCCTCTCTAGGAGCTATTGAACACCAACCTGCCGGTTGATGATTCACATATAGAAGAATTCCAGGTATCACTCCCTCCTCAATTAATTTTTTTAAAGCTTTTTTGTTTTCACTACCTGCTTGCCGATCAAAGACTTTTCTGGATAAACGCCAATACATACACCAACAACCGCTATAGGCACCATTGGTTCCAAATACTTCAACTAAATCGGCCCATTGTTCAATTTTAACTGGCTGGTAAAAGATATCTTTATTTGAAAGTTTTTGTGATGAATCCATAATAATGATATTATACTATTTTGTAGTTAAAAATCAAAATTAATAAAAAATTCGACATTCGGCTTAGTAAATAAAAATCACACCCAAAATTAATTATTATACTAATAATGATTGATAAATTATAAAATTTTGTTCATTATATAATGGATTACTAGAATATTGTTTTTTGGAGTTTGTAATGAGTGGCCATAAAAGTTTTCAAATTTTAACCAAAGGCTGGTTTGTTGTCATTGCTTTGGTTATCTTTATTGTTATGAGTTTTATCATTAATAATAAACCCCTGGGGGTAGGGCAGTTAAAAGAGATAAGCAGGGAAGCAAATATTCCTGATCTGGTTTTTAATTACTCTTCTGTTGATATATACCAAATACTAGAAAATCAGGGTGAAACAGGCCGTAATTTTTATTTAACCAGCATATCACCTTTAGATTTTATTTTTCCCATTACTTATTGTCTTTTCTTAGTTGCTGCTATTCTCTTTTTTTATAGGAAAGTTCATCTTTTTCATAAAGGTTTTATTTTGTTGCCTATATTGGTTGCAGTTTCTGATTATACAGAAAACATTTTATTTCGAACCATATATTTTCATTATCCCCAACAAATACCTGGACTGGTAAGTATTGCTAATTTTTTTACAATGGCAAAATTTATTTGTATGGTCGCCTGTTATTTGATTTTACTTGTTTCTTTGGTTTTCTGGATTATGCAGTTAGTGAGAAAGAAAAATTAAAAAAGGGCAAAAATCATACCATTTGGCATATTGTTATTTTATTTAAAAGTTGTATTATTTTAGTGTTCAATGAGAGAGGAGGACTAGAATGAAAAATATACAACCATCTAAAACTCTATTAGTGCTGGTTTTTTCTATAATAATAACCAGTTTAGTTTATAGTAGTGATCGAACCGATGCTTTAAGTTTACAAAAGCAAAGTACTGAAGAGTTGGCAATCCTAGAAATTGCAGTAAAAAACTTTGGTACTGATAAAGAATTGGCAGATGTTGAGAAAGCAAAAAAATTAAATAAAATTGGTAATTTAAAATATAATCAATCTAAATACCTAGATGCTAAAGCCCAATATAATGAATCAATAAAATTACAATATGCGATATCAAAAAGCATGGCTTCAATATATTTAAAGAGAACTGAAGTCATTATTGATGATGTAGGTATTGATTTAATTGATTATACTGACCAGCCAAATGTACAGAAATATTTTAAAATTGCAGCAGAAAATATGGCAACCGCAAAGAAATCTTTGGGAATGAAACATTATACCCATGTTATTAATGCCTGCCGGTCAGCCAAAAATTATACTCTCAAGACTTATACTTTAGTGAACAAAGAGATACCTGAACAATACCAAAAAGATCTGATTGATAATACCAAGAAAATTTTTTAATAGTCAGTAGATTTAGATTGTCATCTTTGATTAATAATGCAAAAAAAGTTGAATTCGGCTGGTTTTAGATAATACTACTCCAGCTTTTTATGTTCAGCAATGATTTCTTTTATCCACCTGTAGATAATTTTTGAGAGAACATCTGCGTCAATTGTGCTGACCATTTTAGAATTGGTAATGTCAAAATTGATACCGATTTCCTGTTTTTTTACATCAACTCTAGTAACTAATCCAACATTAATATTGAAATAATTGGGCCGCATCATTACTTCGACTTTGATGAGATCTTTAACCTTAAAAAAATTCATCTGGTTTTTATCGAGAATGACCAATCCGATACCAGTAAGGCTGACATCTTTTAAGGTTGCTTTCATGAGAGGAAGTTTAGTTTCAATATTATAGATATTGACTTTATGTTTTAAAGGATAGAGGTTTAAACGTAGACTGGAACGTTCCACTCTTCCTTTTATTGCAAAAAAGGGATGGATCATATTTAACACTGTAGTAATAGCAATTTTTTTATCATCCAGATTTTTTTCAATATATGGAATTCCTAAAGATTTTATAGCTTGGCCTAATTTTTCATTAATCATACTGGTATGAAGTAAGGATTTTTCTGGAGCAAATGATTTTATAAAGGGGATAAAATTATTGATAAAATCAGCTTCTTTTTCCCCTTTTAATCGTTGAATATTGAGGATTTTATCAAAGTTATAAAAAAATCCGGTCTTATTAGTTAAGTGATTTTGAAGGTCTTGTAAAGGGTTTAAACTTAAATTATAATTAACAACTAGAACATCTCTTTTTAAAAGTTCTATAATTTCTTCTTCACCAATTGTGGTCGGCATTTCTACCCAATAAATGATCTTGGGAGATACTTGTATTTCACCATTGCTGAGCTGCAATTTATTACTCCTCTGGTATAATGATTTGCTATATATAGTAAACTAAAAAATGAAATAAGTAAATAGGAGGAAGATGGTTGCTGTCTTTTAATTGATTTTATTAGAGTCATTGCCTACAGGATTTTTAAGATGATACTTAAATATAACAACAATATTGGTATAGCTAGTATGATGATGGTCATGATTATTTTATAATAGAGAGGGGATTGCTGATCAATATTAGAGGAAAAGGTGATTTTTTCTAGTTTTTCTTCATCTGCATTAAAGAGATAAAGGTCATCTGGTCGGTATAGATGGTAATATTCAAAAATTTGTCTTCTGGTGTCAGTGAGTTTTGCATTGATAGCTTTTTTTCCTGTTTTTACTTCAACAATTGCAATCCGTCCTTTTTTCTTAACTAAATAATCGATCCGCGTGGTATACTGGTGAGCCAGATCATTTATCTTCATTTCAGAATGTAAGGTGAGTTGCTCTGCTAATATTTTAAACCCATTTCTTAGTAAATACTTTTTTGCAGTTGTTTCACCAGCAATTCCCCGTTTAAATTGTTTTTGTAATTTGTGTTGTTTCAACAACCGATCAAACTTTAAAGTCAAAATAACAGTAATGATACAGGCTACAAAAGTTATAATGAAGAATTGCCAGTAATGATTTTGGAAAATAGAAAATAAGGTAGTCAGTTTTGATAAATCCATATTAAAATAAAGGTATAGTATGATTAGGTATCATGATGGGTGAGACGAAATTGATTAATAATTCCGAGAATGGTCAGAACAATGGTAAATAAAATTATCACATAGAGTATACTGGTTTCGGTTTTGAGGTTAGCCAGATATTGATCAAAGGTCATTTTTTTCTTAAAAAAGTAAAAAAAGAGAAAGCCGGCTCCATTGGTAATTGCCCAGCCTCCAATGGCAGCAGTAGCAATAGTGAGGATAAAATCATGAAAAATCAAGGTTAAAACCCCGCCGATAGCACATAAAATTAACAAAATGATCAATTGGTCAGTGTTTTGATAATTAAGATTGAGATAGGAAGAGGCCATTAATACAATTGCAACACCACTAAAAAAAACTCCTACATAGTAGAAAAAAAGAACAAGCAGCCCTAAAACTAAACCTCCAGCAATAGAAGCAATAATTAAAACATTTGTATCATCAATAAAAGCAGAACCGAATTTACCAAAAAAATATGCACCAATAAAAAAGCCAAGAATCACTAGAATGAATTTGAATATCTTACTTCCGTAAAAACAGGAGGCAATACCTAATGCAATAATGACAACAGCTAATCCGATTTCTGTTAATTGAAATAAATTCATGGATTTCTCCTATTTTTATGCTTCATCCGGATCAATTGTCAGTATTTCGTAACCATCATCTGTGACCACAACAGTATGCTCAAAATGAGCAGAAAATTGTCCATCAATGGTTACAACTGTCCAGCCGTCTTCCAGGATAAAGAGAGAATCTTCTCCAAGGTTAATCATTGGTTCTATTGCTATAACCGTTCCGGTTTTTAATTTCCGTTTCCCGTTTTTAAATCGATAATTAGGGATTTCCGGTTCTTCATGATTGGCAAATCCTACTCCATGGCCGCAGTATTCCCGAACAATTCCATATTGAAATGGAGAGATATAATCATAAATAGCACCGCTGATTTCATTGATAGAACACCCATCTTTGACTCTGGCAATACCTTTATAAAGGGCTTTTTCAGTCCTTTCTAAGAGCAGCTGAATATTTTCAGATATTTTACCTACGGCAAAAGTTTTTGCACTATCACTGATCATTCCGTCTTTCAAGATACCAACATCAATCCCAATAATATCTCCTTCTGCCAGAACACGGTTACAGGGAATTCCATGAATAATTTCTTCATTAACAGAAGTACAAATAGATGCTGGGTATCCATTATAACCTTTGAAAGAGGGGATAGCCTGATTGGATTTAATAAAAGTTTCGGCAATTGTATCTAATTCTCTGGTTGTTATACCTGGCCGAATATATTGCTCTAAATGTTTAAACAGTTTGGCACTGATTTTACCACATTCTTTGATTTTATTGATTTCATCCCGTGTTTTTAAGCGTATCATGATTTATCCTTCATCTGGGAGAATAGTTCATTATTCTAATCTCAAAATAATTACTGTAAGTGGCTTAATAATAAAATTTTCCCTATAATATAATAAGAAACAAAAAAAATCAATTTAATTCCTAGGTTTTCTCATAGCAATTTCATAAATATACTGAAAATTTACCAATTTAACTCTTTTGGTTTTTTGAAAGAATTTACAGGATTCTTTTGAAAGTTTACTTTTAGAGTGTTTACAAAAATAATCCTCTCAATCTTGAAAATCGGTATCAAAAATTTTAAATATTGTTTATAATGTTAGTATCCTGTTCTTTGTTGAGGTAATATTATGACAAAAAAAACTCATGCAACGAAAAAAAAGAAAAAAACTCTAGCTGATTATCAAGACGAAATTGCCAAACAGGCATTTTTATATTATGAAATTCGACTGAAAGATAATATCCCAGGTACAGAATTAGATGATTGGATTAGGGCTGAAGAAGATATTAAAGCTAAATATAATCTGTAGTCGATTTGCCGGATTTTGGGAACTAAAAAGTATAGTTACTACTAATTTAGTAATGAATTTTATTTTTTTGTAATTTTTAACATTAAAAACCCAAAATGTAAAAAAATTTAATTGACACATCTTTGTTATCTCTGTTATAGTAGGGAAACAGGAGTGATGTTCATTTATATTTGTTTTTTTTCTTCAATTTGCTTTAAAAAATGTTAATAGATTTCTTAAATTGAAAATAATCTTCCAATAATTTCAAACTATTTTTGTAAATGAACCTTTTCTCCAAATAATATTAAGAAGGTAATACTGTATGTTTTTCACAAAGTCATTTGGGCTAAACGGAGTACATCCAGAAGGTTATAAACATCTTACCTGTAAAAAATCAATCGAAAGCGCAAATGTTCCCAATAAAGCTTATATTCCGGTGAGTCAGCATATTGGAGCTCCGGCAAAAATCGTTGTTGAGGTTGGTGATCAGGTTGAAGAAGGCCAGGTAATTGCTGAGCAGGATGGTTTTATCTCTTCCTCAATTCATGCTTCCATTCCTGGTAAAGTAGTAGGTATAGAAGATATTTATATTAGTCTGGGGCGCAAGAGTAAGGCAGTCGTTATTGAACTGTCTGGTGAATTTTCTCAATCCGGAAAGAACCAGCAACTGCAAGACTGGCGTTCGATGGCAAAATCAGATATCATTGAAAGAATTAAAAATGCCGGTATAGTTGGTCTTGGGGGAGCAACTTTTCCTACTTATGTAAAACTCTCTATTCCTGAAGGAAAAAAAGTTGATACTCTTTTAATCAATGCAGCAGAGTGTGAACCTTTTTTAACTTGTGATCACAGGATCATTTTAGATAAAGGCCAGGATTTACTAGAGGGAATTAGTATTGTTAAAAAAGCTTTAGATGTTCAGGATGTCTTTATTGGTCTTGAAAATAATAAAAAAGATGCCATCAAACATTTAAAAGCTCTTTGCAACAATCGGTATGATTTTAAAATTGTACCGTTAAAAGTTAAGTATCCTCAAGGGGATGAAAAACAATTAGTAAAGGCTATAACTGGCCGTATCGTTCCTGTTGAAAAACTTCCTCTTGAAGTTGGTATTGTAGTAGTAAATACTGCTTCTGCTGTTGCAATAAAAGAGGCTGTAGTCAATCAAAAACCTTTGATTGACCGAGTTGTTACAGTCACGGGTAGTGGGATTAATGAACCAAAAAACTTAAAAGTAAAAGTTGGAACTCCCATTGGTGATGTAATAGAAGAATGCGGCGGATTAAAAGATAATGTTCTAAAAATTGTAATTGGTGGCCCTATGATGGGATTTGCTCAGATGGATCTTTCTACACCAGTTATGAAAGGAACTTCCGGTATTTTGTGTCTCACCAAAGAAGAATATGGAGAATATGTTTCTGGCGGAATTTGCATCAATTGCGGCCGTTGTATTCATGCTTGTAGTTTTGGTTTGATGCCTACCCATTTAAATCGGTTAATAGAATATAAAGAATTTCAACAAGCTCTGGATAGTGGACTACTCTACTGTAAAGAATGTGGAGCATGTTCCTATAGCTGTCCTGCTAAAATTCCCATTGTTCAGAATTTGAAACTGGGAAAAGATTTTGCGCGTAAACTAATTCTAAATAATAAAAAGGGATGAGAAAATAGATATGGACAATCAAGAAAAACCAGATAAACTCAAACTGATTGTTTCTTCATCTCCTCATTTGCAGAATGAAGAATCCACTCGATCCATAATGTGGACGGTTACCATATTTTTGCTGCCTGCTGCCATTTTTGGTATGTATGCCTTTGGCTGGTATGCAGTGATCGTGGTCCTCAGTTGTATTTTAACAGCTATGTTAACAGAAGCTGTTTGTCAATTAATGTGTGGTCGCCCCATTACCCTGGCTGATGGTTCAGCTGTTTTAACAGGGTTGTTATTGGGAATGAACATGCCTCCTGCAATTCCCCTTTATATACCAATATTATCAACTGTTTTTGCTATTGCTTTAGTAAAACATGCTTTTGGTGGATTAGGACAAAACTGGGCCAATCCAGCTATTGCTGGCCGAGTCTTTGCACTCTTTGCCTGGACTAAACCAATGACAACCTGGGTGAAACCTTTTGTGGCAGACACTGTAACAACTGCTACTCCTTTAGGAGCAGTTAAGTCCATGCTGATGGCAGGAGATGGTGCTTCAGGTGCTTCCGGAAGCTCTATGGAATTATTGCAAAGTGCTTCAGAAGAAATCATTAAAACAGATACCAGTCAATTATTTTTGTTTTTTGGGAATAAAGCCGGTTGTATTGGAGAGATTTCTGTTTTTCTATTACTTCTTGGTGCAGTATATTTGATTTACAAAAAAATCATTACTTTAGATATTCCTGTGGCATTTATTGGCAGCGCTGCTTTAATTGCCTGGATATTTGATGGGCTCCGTTTTGGTCAGGGATATTTTAGTGGTGATCCCTTATTTCATATCCTGACTGGTGGTATGGTTTTAGGTGCCTTTTTTATGGCAACCGATATGGTCACCACCCCTTTAACAGTCAAAGGACGTTTAATTTTCGGTGTTGGTTGTGGTGTGATAACCATGCTGATTCGTATGTACGGAGGATTGCCCGAAGGCGTGAGTCTTTCTATTTTATTTATGAATATGATGACTCCGGCGATTGACCGTTTTGTGCAAGTGAAACCCTTAGGGTATGTGAAGGTGAAAAAAGCTGCCTGATTTATTAAATTGAATTAAATGAAAGAGGAATAATATGAAAGAAATGAAGGATAACCTGATAATTGCTATTAAGCTGACCATTATCTGCTCAGTAGCAGTCATCCTGTTAACTTTTGTTAATATTTTAACCAAACCAAAGATTTTAGAGAACCAGAAAAAAGCTGAGAATGCAGCTAATCAAGAGATATTTGTTGAAGGTAAACAATTTAATAAGGTTTTCTTTCAAAAAACTGAAGTTGATGCTAACAAAGTTTACTATTTTGAAGTGATGGATAGTAATAATAATCTCATTGGTTACAATGTTTCTTCTCTGGGTAATGGTTATGGTGGAGAAATGAAAGTGATGATTGCATTTGATCGCAATTTACGTGTGATTAATCTTAAATTACTGACTAATAATGAAACACCTGGATTGGGAAAAAATGCGGAAGATTCGGAATATATGATAAAATTTAAAGATTCCAATACTGAAGCCTATCCTTTTCCTAAAACCAAGTCCATGTTACCTGTAGAGTATCAAGATTCCATTACTGGTGCAACCCTGACTTTTAATGGTGTAACTCAAGCTGTTGTTTATGCAATAGAATTATTGGAAAATGAGATCAGAGGATAATATTATGAGTGATCAAACCACAAACAATATTGAAATAAAAGAGAATCATTATTTTAAAGAATTTTCCAAAGGTATTATCCGGGAAAATCCTGTGTTTATACTTTTATTAGGATTATGTCCTACTCTAGCTGTTACCACATCACTGGCAAATGGTTTGGGAATGGGAGTAGCAGCAACTTTTGTACTGCTTTGTTCCAATATCTTAGTTTCTTTATTAAAAAACTTTATTCCTGAAAAAGTTCGTATTCCCTCCTATATTGTTATTATCGCTTCATTTGTTACAGTTGTTGATCTATTTTTAAAAGGATATGTTCCTCTTCTTGCAGCTTCATTAGGTATTTTTGTTCCTTTGATAGTTGTAAATTGTATTATTCTAGGGCGAGCAGAAGCATTTGCCAACCGGAATACTGTTGTGATATCAATTTTGGATGCATTGGGAAATGGAATCGGTTTTACCCTGGCTCTTTGTATTATTGGTGTTATTAGAGAAATATTGGGAACAGCCGCCATTAGTTTTAAAACATTTGGCGGGCCTGTATATAATTTTTCTACTCAAGCAGGATCTATTTTAATTGGTGATATTGAGATATATAAAGGAGCAACTATTTTTATCCTACCTGCCGGTGCATTTTTTGTATTAGGGGTATTGTTGGCTGCTCTGAATGCTATCAATGCAAAAATTGAAGCGAAAAGGAAGAAAAAATGAGTTTTGGTGTATTTTTTACTATTTCGATTGGTACTATCTTTATGAATAATTTTGTACTGGCTCAGTTTTTAGGGCTTTGTCCTTTTATTGGAGTTAGTAAAAAACTTGATTCTGTCCTAGGTATGGGATTAGCAGTAATTTTTGTAATGACCATTGCTAGCATGGTAACCTGGGTAGTTTACAAAGGTATACTGGTAAATACCAGTATACCCGGGATAACTTCAGAAAACAATCTGGAATTTCTTAAGATAGTAATTTTTATACTTGTTATTGCTTCATTGGTTCAATTAGTTGA
>JAKSBL010000041.1 GCA_022361115.1 Spirochaetota bacterium
GTGATACTGAAAATCGATTTGCTGATCAGAATGAATTACAGGTAAAAGAAAACTCAAGAATTATGGAAGCTTTAAATAGTGATATGGATCAGCTAAATGACCGATTTACTGAAATGAAGGATTCCTTAATATTAGACATTGAAAGTAAGATCAATCAAAGTAGAATTAAAATTGATCAACTCTTTCAAAATCAAGACCGGAAAATGAATGCCAAAGAAGAAGAAATGGATCTCACTTTAAATCAACAACTGGAATTTTTTAAGGAAGAAGCCCAACGAATCGAGGATTTATTAAACAGAATCGATGAGAAGTTCCAGTACCAGTTTGATAATATGTTACAGAATGCTGACAATCAGCTGAATGAACAGTTATCAGAAATGGGGAAACAATATCATGAAAATATGGCAGAATTAAAAGGTCAATTATCTGATATTGAAGACCAGTTTTCCGAGAGAGTTACTGAAATTGAAAATTATTATCGCGAGCAAACCCATTTACTTTTACAGGAAAAAGTGGATTTTATTACTCAACTGGAAAACAAACTTGAAAATCTAACTGGATCGATTCATCTCTATGAAAATGATTTAGAAGAACACATCTATACTCAAATTAAAAATGGTAAAGAAGAAATTGAACAAATCATGAAGAAAGGGCAGGAAAATCTCCATTTTGAGTATGAACAATTGGAAGAAGAAACCAAAAAAAGCCTCTCTCAATATAAAGAGCAAATTACCAGTATTAAATCTAATTTGGAAAACCTGGACGCAAAATATAATTATCTATTTTTGGATAAACTACAAGAAGCAGATGATTTATTAAAAAACCAGATTACCCTTTTTAATGATAAATATTTAGAGAGAATGGATACCTGGAAAGCAGATATTAATCAGCTGAAAGAAAACTATAAAGAACAAATGGAAGAATCCAGAACTCTTTTTGAAGAACAACAAAACCAAATTACCTCAGAAAAATATCTCCAATTGGAAGATTATTCACACCGAATTGAAGAATTAGTCGGACAGATAGGTGAAGTAAAAGAGTTAATTACCACAGAAATTCATGAAAAAATTGCAGAAGGTAAAGCGGCTTTAGAAGGTATCATCATAAATGAGAGATCGAAATTTGATGCTGAATATGCCTCTCTTTTTGAAAAAACCAGTCAACTCGCAAGGCAGTATGAAAAACAATTAGAAAACGTAAAAAATGGTATGCGTAGCCTGGAAGAACAACTAAGTCTTCAGGTTAATGAAAAGATAGTGAAAGTTGATGATAAGATTTATGAAAAGTTTGAAAAAGTTAATGAAAAATATGCAGACCACATTGCTAGTATCAATCAAAAGATTTCTGGTTTAGAACAAAAGTATAAAGAACGGTTGCAGGAATTGGAAAAAGGTTTTGAAGAAAAAGGAACCAAAATGGCAGATACTCAATATGAGAAAATGTCAGAAGTTTCGGCAAAATTTCATCAGTTAAACCTGGAATACCATGATCTGAAGAATCAAATTAACCAGGATATCAAAGAGCAATTACAGTTGGGTAAAGAACAAATATTAGAATATAAGCAATCTGTAGAAGAAGATTTCATCACCAGCCTCAATCAGTATAAAGAGGATATTCAAAAAACAAAAGCAGATATTACAGTTCTGGATCACCATATCAAAGTCGATATGCAGCAAAAACTGGATAACCTGGATGAAAAATGGCAGTCTTCATTAGCTAAAGTCAATACAATATACCAGGATAAAATTAATACCCTTCATGATGAATATCAAACTGCCTTGCAAAAGTATACTGCAAGAATAGATGAGATTGAAAAAGATTACCAAATGAGAGGAGAACAGGCATTACGAGAAAACCAGGCAAACCTGGAAAATATCAAAGGTGAATATGAAAACTTTCTAACTGATTTTGAACTGCTAAAACAAAGAATGGATATAGAAATTCGGGAACAAATAGAACAGAGTGTTTCTCAAACAATGACACAAATTACTGAACAAAATCAGCAACTTCAATCAAATTATAATCAGCTGGAATATCAAATCAATGAACATTTTCAAGAAGTTAAAGAACAATTCCTCCAATTTCAATCTGAAGCAGAAGGTGCTAATAGTGATTATCAGGATAGGCTTGATGAATTAACAAAAATACTGACAGCAAAAACGGATCAAGTAGAAAATAAAGCAATTGAAAAACTGCAAAAGTTGACTGAAAAAATGGATTCTATGAAAGTTATGCTGGAAGAAACTCAAAAAGAGTCTGCTGATGAAATGACTCAAAATTCCATGAATCAGTTAAAGCAATTTGAAGAGTTGTTTAATCAGAAAAAAATTGAAATTCAGAACAATTTTGAACAATGGCAATCCAATGCTCTAACAAACATTACCACTTATAAGACCGATGTTGCCCAATTACAATCAGATATAGACAATCTCCATGAAGGACTGCAGGATAAACTCAATACTCAGTTCGAAATAATGGATCAAACTTCGTTACAACAGTTAGAAAATCTTAAAGAAAAGATCCGTGAAATAGAAATTGAGTTTGGGAACCGAATTGATACTAGAGAAAAAAGTTATTTCTCTCAAGCTGTTAAGAAGTTCACAATTTTAAACAGTAAAATGAATGATCTTAATCAATCCATTAACTTGATTGAGGGAAAATTTAAAGATCAATTAGATCAAAAACTGGTTGAAAACAAAGAACATATGAATAAAATCGTGGAAGCCCATAATCAGGACCTTATCCATCATTATCAACAGATTGAACAGGATGCCCTGCTAAAACTTGCAAGCTATAAAGCTGAAATTGAACGGTTAAAAAATGTAATTGAAAATACCAACGATGATATCACGACTATTGTGGATAAAAAGCTGGATGAAGCTGATGAAACAATCATCTTAAAGCTGAACCAACTAGCAGACCAAGTCGTTCTTATGGAAAATGATCTCCAGGAAAAAGTTGGGCAGATAGAATCAGAGTATCAGGAAAAACACAATCAACAGATTATGGATAGTCAATTAAATATATCCCGCTTATCAGACCGTTTAAATGAACTAAATGATGAAATCAGTCAAATTAAAGGCAATATTGATACAGATATTCATTCCCGTATCGAAGAAGGAAAAAACAAAATTCACCACATTCTGGAGAAAGGTGCCGAACGGCTAACTGATAGCTTAAATCAGTATGAACAGAAAACCGCTGCTACTCTCAACCAGTATAATGATGATCTTAATATTATGAAGGATCAAATAGAAAGTCTTACTGATTTACTGGATCAAACTGTAAAAGAAAAGATGAATGGTTTTGATTTAAAACTGGTAGCAAAGTATGAAGAAATCAGTGAAGGTTATGATCACAATGTGGATATGCTGAAAAATAAAATTAAACAAGTAGAACAAGAGTATCAATCTAAACTCGAAGAATATGAAGCTGATTATCAAAATCAAACAGAAGCACTGGTTATTTCTAATAATGAAAAATATCTGCAATTTGTAGATAGTTTTAAGGCTCTTTCTCTTCAGTTATCTGACATAAAAGAAAATATCAATGGAGATATTAAAAATATGCTGGATAAGGGACAGCAGGATATGCTGAATCTCTATCAATCTGGTGAGGAAAAAATCCATCAGGAATATCAAAAACTAGAAGACCAAACCCTGGAAAAAATGAACAAATATCGATCAGAGTTATTTCATATTCAGCAAAATATCAGTGAAGTTGATCGAAAATATTCTGATCTCTTTGTCAGAAAACTCAATGAATTTGATACTAAAATGAATAACAAAATGGCTACCATTGATCAAAACTATGATCAGCATATAACACAATTGAATCAACAGATCACCAGTATTGAGGATAATTATCAGCAAAAGTTGGCTGGTATAGAAGATGAATTCTTTAAAAAAGGTGAAAAATATTTAGTACAAAATCTGGAAAAATTAGATACCTTTGAAGCAAAATATAATCAACTCAATCAACAGATTAAAGGTTTAGAAGCAATTATTGATGATGAAGTTGCTTTAAAAATAGCAGAAGGAAAAAGTGAGCTGAAAGATATTCTGATAGACCAGATTGAAGAAATGAAATTATATTATCAAAGTGTGGATCAAGATTTATTTGAAAAACTGGGTGAATACAAAAAAGAGGTTGGAAAGATTCAAAAAACCATGAAAGATATGGATGACCGTTTTACTGCCCGTTTCCTAGAACATTCCAGTATTTTAGATAAACGAATAGCAGAAATAGAAGATGATCTGAACAAACTGACACGCCAGACTGCTAATTTAGGGAAAGCCAGTCAGTTTAAAGAAAAGCTGTCTCAGGATATAAAAGAAATTAAAGAATACATTACAACAATAAAGAAAGATAAATCCGAGATTGTTGAGATTGAACAAAAAATGGTAAGTATTCAAAACAGTTTTAAAATATCAGAAGAAAAATATAAAAAAGTTATTTCTGATTCCAAAAAAGTGGACAACATTTCTGCTGTACTCCATCAATTAAAACAGGTAACTGAAAGTGTGGATGATAAAATCAATGGTATCAAGTCGGCAAAAATTATGATAACTAACTTGGAAAATAACATTGACTCTGTTTCTGAAAAATTCCTGCATATTGAAGAGTCTTTGGCTAAAGTTCAGGAAAAAGAATCAGATATTCAAAGCAGTCTAAGTGAATTGGATCAATATAAAGAAGAGTCACAAGGATTGGCCAGAAAAATCAATAACTTTCATAAGCAATTGGAAGACTTGAATTTTAAGAAAAATACCTTTGAAAAAAGCCTGAAAAATTTTGA
>JAKSBL010000255.1 GCA_022361115.1 Spirochaetota bacterium
CATGTGCGAGCAGTAAGCGTAGCGCACGACCAGCATCGGGGCAGCTTCGCTGTGTCTTTCCGTATCCTCCGTGATCCTCTTTCCCTCAATTCACTTGAAAATTTCTCTCTACTTTAATATAAGGAAGAGAAGCCGTACAAATGGAACACTTTTTTTTATATTACATCAATAATAACAAATCCTTTAAGTGAAGTATAGGATCAATCGGCTTGCCCTCCATCAGTAACAGTCCAGCCCTTTGTGTCAATCAACCGCTGTCTTGCATCTGCTGCGGCTCCAGAGCTGTATTGAGAATTTCCGCCATGAAAGCTGATCCCATTTCCCACAGTTTGGGCCTCCCAACCGGTGAGCAAGGCATTGTAATTGGCTGTGGAGAGGGAAATTCCATAAAACATTCTCGCCATATCCGTTACATTTTCAACATTCCAGGCAGAGAGATCCTGATCAAAGGAGTCAGCCCTGCTAAACATTTGTGACATATCAGTGACATCAGATGTGTCCCAGTCCGAAATATCTTGATTAAAAGTCAAAGCACCACGAAACATATCCACCATTGTTCTGACACTGGATGTGTCCCAGGAAGAAAGATCCTGATTAAAGGATGTTGCTCTCTGGAACATCCCTTCCATTGAAAGAACAGCAGAAGTTTTCCAAGATGAAATGTCCTGATTAAAGGATGTTGCCCCTAAAAACATCTCTTTCATACTTCTTAAACTTACTGTATTCCAATTGGAGATATCCTGATTAAAGGAAGTTGCTCTGCGAAACATGGCATACATGCCTAAGGTTTGTGCAGTGTCCCAATCAGAAATATTTCCGTTAAAACTTGCAGCGTCTTCAAAAGTACTTGCCATATCTGTTAGAGTAGATGTGTCCCACTGGTTAAGATCCTGATTAAAGTTAGCAGCACTGCGAAAAATTGAGTTAATATTTTTAACGCCTGACATGTTCCAATGATTTAGATTGGGTATGGTGGTTAATGCAGTACAGTCTCTAAAGGCGTTCTCCAATCTGGTTGTTTCAATATCCGGTATATCTTCAGCGCTGACGGTAAGATTGGAACAGCCATAAAAGTACCCCCCATCATCACCGCTAAATCCAAAGGCTCCCCAGTTCTGAATTTCCAGCAGTTTTAATTTGTCCCCGCTGTTGTCAAAGGCCCAGTAGCCGATCTCTCCGTTAATGATAACTTTGTACCTTCCTGAAGTCATATAAGTGTGTGTTGTATCGGGGTCGTTCCAGGCTGTTATCTCACTTTCATTACCATCACCCCAGTCTACTGTAAAATTATTGAACCAGCCGGCAACCAGAGGCAAGTTAATTTGATGATCATTTGAAATCCCGGGGTTATCAGTTTGCCAGTACATTATGAAGGCTGGAGATTCCCATTTGGCATACAAAGTTACATCTGAATTGGCCATATTAAAATCTGCCTGATCACTATACACCACTGTTCCATAAGGAGTTGTAGCCCACCCCATGAATGTCCATCCGTCCCTGACAAAATCACAGGCATTGAGTTTTGTTGTTTTTCCCTTAGGTATTGACTGGATTAACATAGTACCTGTTGCATCTACCCCATTTTTATCAAAGGTGATTGTATAGATTATACTTTTTTTGCTTATATCTCTACTATCGGGTACAGTGCAGGCAAAGCCGATTAACAAGATGAAGCTGATTAATCCTGAGGTTTTCAATATTGTTTTCATTTTTTACTTCCTTTTATCAGTTATCTTTGGATTTTTTTATCATTATGGAGTCTCTCCACCATCGGTAATGGTCCAGCCCTTATCCAAGAGAGCCTGGCGTGCAGCGGCTGCAGCGGCACTGTATTGTGAATTGCCTCCATGAAAAGCAACTCCTGATTCTACACTCTGGGCGGACCATCCCATAAGCAAGGCGTCATAATTTGTCGTAGATAAGGTTACATATTCAAACATACTTCCCATATCTGTTACCTGAGTAACGTTCCAGTTAGACAAATTTTGATTAAATTTTTCTGCCTTATAAAACATTCTATACATCAATGTCACTTGTGATGTGTCCCAGGAAGAGAGATCCTGGTTAAAATTTTTTGCATCTGAAAAAGTCTGATACATTTGGGTGACATCAGATGTATCCCAATTAGAGATGTCCTGATTAAAGTTTTCTGCTCCCTCAAACATAAAGTTAAATGAATAGACTAAGGATGTGTCCCATCCGGAAATATCACTATTAAAACTGGTTGCATAATTAAACATTCCACTCATATTAAAGACATTTGAGGTGTCCCAGCTGGAGATATCCCCATTAAATCTCCTGGCACCAGCAAACATAATAGCCATTTCTTCTACTGCAGCTGTATTCCAGTTGGAAAGGTCCTGATTAAAGTTAGTCGCATTGGAGAACATGCCTTGCATACTAGTCATCTGGGAAGTATCCCATTCATTGATGCGGGGAATGGTTGTTAATGAACTACATTTTCTAAAGGCATTGGTAAGATGTTTAACTCTGGTTGTTGGTGCCTCCAGGTTCGGAATGTCCGGGGCGGTTATTATTAAATTAGCACATCCGGAAAAATGACCACCTGCGGTAGATTGAAAGCGAAAGGCACCCCAGTTTTGTATCTCCAAGAGTTTCTCTTCATCACCAGCATCATCAAATGCCCAGCTATTAAGTACACCAGTAATTGCGACTTTGTATATACCGGGATCTGAATAGGTATGTGTTTTATCGGGATCACTTGAAGATGTTATCTCACTATCTGTGCCGTCTCCCCAATCAACAGTACAATGATAGGGCCAGCCGGAAACCAAAGGTAAAGTTATTTGATTATCAGCGGAAATCCCTGGATTGTCCGTTTTCCAAAGCATGATAAATGCCGGTGATTCCCATTGGGCATATAAAGTGATATGAGAACGTCCCATGGTTAAATTGTCCTGATCGACATACTCCACTGTTCCATAGGGAGTGGTTGTCCAGCCCAGAAAGGTCCAACCATCTCGAGTGAATGTACAGGCAGGGAGTACAGTTGTAGTCCCGGCAGTCAAAATTTGCCTGGACATTGTACCAACAGCATCTTCACCATTTTTATCAAAGCTAATGGTGATCTGCTTTATGCTCTCCCCCACTCTGCTGGGTGCAGGACAGGACGTCAAGCCAAAAATAAACAAGCTCAGCCCACTGAATACAATAGATCTGTAGATAAGGGTTAAAAAAAGATGCAGTTTCATTTTAATCTTCTCCTTGAGTCAATAACTGGTTCACTGATTATTAAGGCAATTTTTATGCCATCATTTTGAAAGAGATAGGAGGAGGAGCAGACAGGAACTGGTAAAATAGAGGATAATTGAGTCAAAAATATGTGAATCTAAGGATTTGTAAAAAAAATATTCTCATTTTGGGAAAAAAGTTCTCATTTTGGTAATTGCTGACTTTACCTGATGGACCGAAAGCTATATCTGTCTTAAGAAACCGCACTTAGTTTGTCGAACTATTCGGCATTGTGATTCCAAATGTGACACCCTGCGCTTCATTGGTGGTGTCAATGGCCCATCCTAACCGGGTAACAAGGTCTTTTACAATAAAAAGGCCAAGACCATGTCCTCCAGATATAGATTTTGAAGTATAGAAGGCGTCAAACAGCTTGTTCTTCTCAGCTTCCGGAATAGGATCTCCGTCGTTAAAGATGGTAAGTTTAGATTTTGCTGGCTCACCAGCAAAACTGACCCGAATCACTCCATCTTCTTTAACTGCTTCCCTGGCGTTTTCTAAGAGGTTAGATAAAATGATTTCAAAAGCCCCCCGATCGGCCAGTATAGTCAGATCCTGATGAAACTGGGTCTCTGTACGAAATGGTTTATTTGAATGCTTTTTCAGTTTATCCAGGAGGGGTGATAATACATTGTCTAAATTCAGAGGCTCCTGTTTCAGTTCACGCTTCAAATAGAGATTTTTAATATTATTAACCAGATCAACCAGGCGTTTTACGCTTTCGTCAATATAGTCTACAAAAATGTTGAGATCCCTTTTCTGGTCAATCTCAGACTCAGCAATAATTTTTTTAATATTGCTCAAGGGGCCGGTTATGCCGCTTAAGGGATTGTTGATTTCATGAGAAAGGCTGCCCACAAGCATACCTAATGATTTGAGCCGTTCCAGCTCTTCAGCATGAGATTTAATTTCTTTCAGACGCAGGATAGAGCGGATTTTTGCGATTAGCTCTTCCATAAGAAAGGGTTTAAAAATATAATCAACAGCACCTTCCTGTAGAGTACGGTATTTCTCTTCTAATGAGTGTCTGGCAGTAATAAAGATAAAAGGAATATGCTGATAACTTTTATCTATCTGCAGTTGATGAAAGAATTCATAACCGTCCATATCATCCATCATGACATCTGAGATAATTAAACTTGGCAGGGGATTTTGGGTTAAAATGCTGATCGCTTCAGTACCAGTGGTTGCGGTTAAAACAGTGAAATCTGCAGACAGGTTTTTCTGCAGTAATTCCAGCAAGTCCAGATTATCTTCAACTAATAACAGATACTGAGCTTCTCCTCTGACTTTAGAATGAGAGGCAGACGTCAGGGTAGTAGCGGGTTGAGCAAAAAAGGGTGTTATCTGTCCTGCCTGGAGAATCTCTGCTGCAGCCGGATCATCTGAGTTTGCAGGAAGCAAAACCTGAAAGGTATTGCCTCTCTGCTGGTCACACTCCAGCCCTATTTGCCCCCCCATTTGCTGAACCATCTTTTTCACAATAGCCAATCCCAAACCAATTCCCTGACGGTTGCTTTTTTTGTGTGCCAATTGGTAATAGGGTTCAAATATATGTTTTTGATTCTTTTTGCTGATGATCTCACCGGTATTAAATACAGACAATACTATATCAGCATCCGATCTTGTCAGTTTGACCTTAATCATACCATGGGGTTTATTATACTTAAGTGCATTTTCCAATAGATTATTGATGATTCTTTCCAGCATGTAGGACTGGGCATTTATAATTATTTCACTTTCCACCTCTGAGAGGATTTGAATGTTTTCAGGCAGTGCGGACTGCTTCAGCATTTCCAGCTTGTCCTGAATAAGTGCTGTCAGATTCAATACTTCTTTTCTCTCTGCCGGCAGGATCTTTTTCTCAAAGCCTAAGATATCAAAAAACTGCCAGATGTCCCGGGTCAATTTGTGCATATTGCGCTGGATGATTACCAGTTCCTTTGCTGCAGGGCCTTTCTGCATAAAAGCATCAAGATAATTGGAGATAAGAGTTAGCGGCGTACGGACTTCGTGAGCAAGGTTGAGAAAAAACTGTTCCTGCCTTTCTTTACTGGTTTGGAGAGTATATTTTTCCCTGCGCATAATGCGGTAACGGTCCCCCAAGGCCAAAGACAAAAGTACAATCATAATCAAAAAACCAAACTGCCCTAAATCAGCCAGATTAATCTGATAGGGCAAAATGTTATAGGCCGACAAATCCTCAAGTTCTCCGGTAATCATCAAAATCAGAAATGAAATGATAAAATGCTTGGCATAAGGGCTTTTTTTGATCATACAATAAAAGGCAATTGCCAAACCAGCTACACTGGTTATTATATTGTAAACCAGGATTATGGACTCCCACAGTCTTTCCGGTATAAAATAGCCAATACAGCCAAGCAAAAAACTGGTAAGTGAAACCAGATAAATCACTTTGGTTAATTTAGGAAGATATTCTCTGGTGTTCAAAAATTCCATAAAAAACAGAGGAATAAACACTCCATAGAGGGTGAGAGCAAAGTAATAGGGATCAAAAGTTAACCAATTAATGAAGGACCGGAAGTATTCATAAAAATGACCACTGCCATACAGATGCCCCAGGGCCATACTCATTAAGGACAGTGAAAAAAACAGATAGGCTTTTTCTCTGATAAAAATAAAAAGCACTAAATTGTAGATGATCATAATGATTATACAGCCATAATAAAACCCAAACCAAAGCTGTTTTTCATGATCAAGTTTAAAAAAGCGTTTCATTGACATAAGCGAAAAATCGAGAATGATCAGGTCTTTGCTCTTGATTTGAAGATAACAGGTTGTTGTTGTCTGCGGTTTAAGCTTCAAATCAAAGGCATGAAAAATTGTTTGATACTCCTTCTCATCCACTGGTTTGCAATAGCCTGTCCACTTTTCCAGCCAGCTCCCGCTGTGCTCTTTTAAAAAAAGTGAGATCTTACAGAACCAGACATAATTTGCGATAAGCACCAAATTGCTTTCTGTTTCCGAATCATTGAACACAGAAAACCGTATCCAGTAAGCACTCTTGTCCTCTCCATAACCGAGATTAACCCCCTTAGACTCTACTGGCTTAAACCTGGCAGCTCCTTCCGGTTTACTAATCTCATCAATGGTTAGCTCTCCCGAATCATCAATGAAATACTCAATGTGTTCTGTGACTTTATATATCTTATCAAAATCACGGAACAGCAATGGTTCCTGTGCTGTCAGCACAGCAGCAACCAAAAAATAACCAGCAAGAAATAAGGTCCGGTTACTCAAGATGTTGGCAAAATTGTGTCTCCTCATTCTTTTATAAAAGCACGACTGAATGAGGGCTGTCAATGTTTTTTTACTGACCAAATTTATTCACTCCACCAGCATTTAAAGCCAAATACTGTTTGTTATTTGCTCTCGGCAATTTTTCTGTTTTTTTCTATTATTTGCAGCAATTCGGATACAATATTTTTTACTGCAAATACCGTGCCAGTTTTGCTTTTTTTTATCTGTTGAACTTCCGATTGATTTGTGATATATTTTCACTAACCATGGATGAACAACAAAATCTAAATATCTTGCTAGTCGACGACGAACCCATCATTCTGGATAGTATCACCAAATTTTTTCCGCAATACAAGATTACCCCTTTCTCAAATCCAAATGAAGCCCTGGAAAAACTAAAGGCTCATGTTTTTGATATTATCATCGTAGATTACCGGATGCCTGAGCTAACGGGCCTGGAACTGCTGATCCAGGCCCGGAAATATGGCGAATACCACTACGGCATACTTTTTACAGCCTATGCTGAGAAAGATTTGTTAGAAGAATTTATCAATAAAGAACTCATCAATAAGGTTATTGAAAAACCGCTGCAGCTGGAACAATTTGAAAAAGACCTGGAACAAGCTATCAAAGCTACACTGGAGCTTAAACAAAAACAGAGAGAAGCGCAGCAATACCGTTATTTATATCAGCATACTCTCAATGATTACCTTGCGCAGAACTCAAAGTTATATCTGTTTCAAAAGAGCATGCAGGAAACCATGTCTGTATTACCCAATGCAGCTCAGTCTGAAGAAAGTATTATGCTCACCGGAGATACAGGGACAGGTAAAAGTGTTATGGCAAGCTTAATCCACAGTATGAGTAAAAGAAAAGAGCTGCCCTTTGTAAAAATTAATTGTGGTGCTATTCCAGAAAATTTACTGGAAAGTGAATTATTTGGTCATACAAAAGGCGCCTTTACCGGAGCGAACAAAGACAAACCCGGAAAAATAGAGTTAGCTCAGGGAGGAACTTTATTTCTGGATGAAATAGGAGAACTGAAACCCGAACTACAGACAAAACTGCTGCATGTAATCCAGGAAAAAACCATCTCCAGGATCGGCAGTAATCAGGAACAGAAGATTGACTTTCGGCTGATAACAGCAACCAATAAAAATCTAGCCAGTGGCATTGCGGCCAATGAGTTCCGGGAAGATCTTTTTTATCGAATTAGTGTGATTTGTTTTCATTTGCCCCCTTTAAAAGAAAGAAAAGCTGAACTGGAGCCCTTCATTGAACATATGTTTTCTGAATATGCCGCACAATTAGCCAGGCCCAAGCTGAAACTGTCCAGTGCAGCTTTAACCAGGCTAACACACTATACCTGGCCGGGAAATTTGCGGGAACTGGAAAATGTTTTAAAAAGAGCAATCATACTTGCCGGTACCAATGTCAATGTGCTGGACAGTAAAGTTTTTTCTTATTTAGATAACCAGCAAAACTCATCACTCGATCAACTCATATCAGATCTGGCTAACCATTTCATTGCAGGGGAGCTTAATTTTAAAACATTGGAGAACATGCTGTTACTGGCAGTTCTGGCCGAGTTTGACGGAAAAATAACCAAAGCCGTGGAAATAACTGGGATTGATAAGAACCGGTTTTACCGGATCAAGCCCCAAAAGGATAAAACATGAAAATAAAAATGTATACACCAGCGCAGCTTCATTCAAATCCGGCATTTTCTCAAGTTGCAGCTATTCCGCCGGAAGCGGTACAAATATTCATTGGCGGACAAAATGCCGTGGATTCAAGAGGCAACATAGTCGGACAAAATGATATAGCCCTCCAGGCTGAACAAATCATCAAAAACATTAAAATCGCGCTGCTGAGCGCAGAGGCAGACTTTAGCAACATTGTTAAGTGGAATGTCTACCTTGTTCAGGGACAAGATCTGCAGCCCGGGTTTGAAGTTTTTCAGAGCGAACTGTCAAAACTGGAGTCTCCGCCCCTTGTAACCATGGTCTATGTTGCTGCTCTTGCTCATCCTGATTTTTTGCTGGAGGTGGAAGTATTAGCCGCTGTAATAAAGTAAACCCGTTTGTTTTTTAATAAATTCTCATTATTTTTTACAATATTACCCTTCAGGTTATATATTTTGCCAGCAGTTTAAAGGTGTTTTCAATTCCCTCTTTATGTCCCCGTTCATAACCATGGGAGGCATAGATACCCGGGCCGATTAATCCAAATTTGATATCCTTGCCGGAACTCAAAGCTGTCCAGACATCTGAGCCGTAAAAAGGGTAGATATCGACTGCATGATTGAGTTTTTCTGTTTCTGCTGTTTTAATTAATCGGGTTACAGTATCATAATCATATGGGCCGCCGCTGTCTTTTGCACAAATAGAAACCTGCTGTTCATTACATTCCAGGTCTGTTCCAATGACGCCCATATCTACAGCTACCATCTCTTCTACATCCTCCGGAATACCAGCTGAACCACCATGACCCACTTCTTCATAAGTGGTAAAAAGTAAATACACTTTTCTGGAAGGGGTGATCTTATTTTCCTTAATATATTTAGCCAGCCCTATTAATATACCGGCACTGGCTTTGTCATCCAGGTGGCGGCTTTTAATAAAACCACTTTCTGTCAAAATTGTCCGGGGATCAAAACTGATAAAATCTCCATTTCGAATTCCCAGTTTTTTTACATCCTGTGGTTTTGCTACTTTTTCATCTATAATAACTTCAATAGTTGAATCATTTCTTTTAGTATCATTTAATTCTCTATTGGCATGGGTGGAGGCATTAATCATTTGCACAGTTCCGGTGTATTCCTGGTTGTCTCTGGTATGAATGATGACATTTTCTCCTTCGATATTATTTTCCGGATAACCGCCGATTTTGGTTATCCGCAGGCGGCCGTCACTTTTGACCGTTCTTACCATAGCTCCTAAAGTGTCTACATGAGCTGCTAGTAATAAGGGGCTGCCCCTGCCGCCAAGTTCCACCAGTACTGATCCCTTTATTGTCGATACAGCCTTATTATTCATATTTTCAAATTCTTTTATCAAATACGCTGTAATTTTTTTCGTAAAACCAGTGGGACTGGGTATTTTGCAAAGACTTAATATTTGATTGACAGAATAATCGATGTATTTTTGAGTATTTTTCATCACTCAGTCCTTCTCTTTTTTCTTTTTTTCATAATAACATAGATAAATAAAATATCAGGATTTTTTTTTATTTTCTGACTTTCAGGTAATGTTGACAGAGCTGTTAAGGTTCTTATCAATGGTTATTCATTGGCAACAACTGCTCAATTTTCCTTCAATAAATAGACACAGGCCTCATAAGGCTGTAATTGATTATTGAATAAATCCTTTTGCCTGAAAGAGTAATTACTGATGACAAGTTCTGAGGTTTCCCAGTTTAAGAAATCCGGTAATTTAAGTTCAGTATTGTATGGGGAGTAATTTAGTATAACCAGATATTTTTTATTTTCCCAGTTCCGAAGATAGGCAAATATTTCTTCGTCTTCTTCCATAATCATCACATAACTGCCATAAATCAAAGCAGGATGTTTTTTTCGGACAAGGATCAGTTGCCTGTAAAAATGAAAGAGAGAGTTTTTTTGCTTCAGTTGTGAGTCAACATTAATTTTTAAATAGTCAGGATTAACCTCAAGCCATGGCTGGCCACTGGTAAATCCGGCATTCAGATTATGGTTCCACTGCAGGGGAGTCCGGCTGTTATCCCGGCTGCGGAAGCGAATGAGTTCCATTATTTGATTCAGATCCCGGCCTTTTTCTTTTGCTTCAAGATAGAAATTCAGGGTATTAATATCCCGGTATTGCTCGATAGCAGAAAAAGGAGGATTCGTCATCCCTATCTCCTCTCCCTGAAAAATGAAAGGGGTACCTTCAAGTGTAAACAGAAAAACCGCCAGCATACTTGCTGATTCGTACCAGTATTTTTTATCGTCTCCAAAACGTGAAACTGACCGAGGTTGATCATGGCTATTAAAATGCTGACAACACCAGCCCAGTTCATGTAGAGACTGCTGCCAGGTATTCACCTTTTTTTTTAATTCTTTTAAAGACCAGTTCCGCTGACTCCACCAGACATGGTTCTCCATATCAATATGAAGAATGTCAAAATAGATAGCCAGATCTATCTCTTTTTTGGTACTCCCGGTAAAAGAGATCACATCTTGAGGAGTGGACATAAATAATTCACCCATCGTTACCCGATCAGGATAGCGGGCAAACACCTCTTCATGCAGCTCCTGCAAGTAAGTATGAACTTTAGGCTGGTTTACATAGTGTTCTTCACCAAGAGCATGGCCGCCGCACTCAGTACTGCCATCCGGAAAACTGGGGTCTTTCCATAGAAATCCTATGGAATCCAGCCGGAACCCATCGACTCCCTGCTCCAGCCACCAGCGCAGCATAGCATAAATTTTTTCTCTTAACCTTGGATTTTCCCAGTTGAGATCCGGCATTTTTTGAGAAAAAATATGTAAGTAAAATTGCTGAGTCAATTCATCGTACTTCCAAGCTGATTTTCCAAAAAAAGAAGTCCAGTTATTCGGCGGATTGCCCTCTTTTCCTGACTTCCAGATATAGAAATCCCGGTAAGGATTATCAACTGACCTTCTGGCTTGCTGAAACCAGGGATGCTCATCTGAGGTATGATTGAGCACCATATCCAACACAAGACGAATATTTTTTTCATGAAGTTTATCCAGCAGTTCCGTAAAATCAGCCATAGTTCCGTAGTCAGAATCAATAGCCTGATAATCACTGATATCATAGCCATTATCATCATTTGGTGACTGGAAGATAGGATTTAACCAGACAATATCGACTCCTAGTTTATCGATATAGGGAATTTGGGCGATAATACCTTGCAGATCGCCAATTCCGTCACCATTACTATCATAAAAACTCTTGGGATAAATCTGATAAACCACACTTTCTTTCCACCAAAAACGATTCATTTTTCGGACCTTCCATAACAGGCTAGAGATTAATTTAAATATCAGCAACAGGATTATTAGAAGCCAGTTTAAATTAATAACCTGGATTTTGATCTATTCAAAATATAGATGAGTATCACAATTTTTTAGCAAATAATAGAAAAATTAAAAACCAAAGTCAAGAAAGTTTTTTTTCAGCTCGATTTTTTAACTCAGACTCAAAAAAACACAGAGCCATGGCCAGCTGGTAATTATTAGCAATTTCAGGGACGAATAATTACCCATTTATAAAAAA
>JAKSBL010000100.1 GCA_022361115.1 Spirochaetota bacterium
CTTCTCCATTGCCAATAAAACTTCCAGCCGTTCTGAAAAAATATCGCTTAGATTCAAGAATATCTCATGCAATGTTATTACCTTCACTTTACCCTCATAATTTTCCTGTAAGTAATGTTTAATCGAAGAATATGGATAGTCTCTTGGATTATCTACATATCCTTTGCGAACAGAATTATAAGCCATGTACCAGAGTAAGGATAAAAAGTATTTGATCGGGTTTTTAGCATGATCAATCACTTTTGAACCATACCGTTCATTAAACACCGGATTTCAATCAACTATTTTAAAAACAGTAAATAGTAAATAATGAAGAATTAAAAAATGAATATAAGCTGAAAAAAGAAATGCGAAAAGATTATATTCTCATGATAAATAATCAAAAAATAAAACGATCAGATTTTAATCAAGAAGTAGAAGTTTATAAATCTTCATATATTGGTAGATATGGAGAGCAAATTTTTAATGATGACCGTGGAAAAACACTTCTTGAAAACAGCCAATATCAGGTAGTCAATAGTTTAATCGACCAATTATTAATAAAACAAGAAACAGAACAATCAGGCTTTGTGTTGGAAGAATCTGTTTTTCAGGAAGAATTAAAAATAAAATCATGGTGGGAAATTGACGGAAACTATCCGGAAAAGAAAAACGAAATTCTTGTCGGTTCTGAAGCAGCTGCAAAATTTTCCCTTAAACCGGGAGATAATATAGAAGTTGACAAGCAATCTCTGACTGTTTCGGGTCTCATTTTACCAACAGGAAGTCAGGATGATTCTATCTTCTTTGCAGATTTTACTACGATCCAAAACTTCACAGGATCAACCAATAATATTGCTTTAACAGAAATCTCTGCTCACTATGCAGACTTTCCCTATTGATGAACTTATTTCACAAATGAATACAGTTTTACCTGATGCGAATATCCAAGGTGTCAAACAAATAATGAAACAAAGGATGGACATGATTAAGCAATTTAATAAATTCGCTTTGCTATTACCTTTGTCATAGTTTTAATTGGAATTTTTCTGATTTCGTCTTCCATGATGGGATCAGTCTCTGATACAAGAGATGAAATTATGAGTTTATTTGAATCGATCAGAAATGATGGGCATACTATTATCATGGTCACTCATGACCCAACGAATATAGAGCATACTAACAAATCAATCAACATAATTGATGGTCAAATTATTTGAAGGAAGGGAGCTGTCTGTTATTTGACAGATCGCTCCCTTGAAATTCATTTTATTCTATTTTTACTAGTTATTCACAGGTAAAAGTATCAGCACATGTTCAAAGGTGTGTGAATAATCTTTTACTCTATACAATATGTCTGTTTGGAAATTAAAACCATTGTACCAAATTTTTATATCAAAAGGAACAATTGTGCAATGATAACCGGTAACATCTACTTCTCCTTCATATGAGCCCCCCTGAATAATTTGTCCATAGTGATTGATAGTGTACCGATAATTCAAAATACCATTCAAAATGATATCATTCCCGGCATAATCCTGGAACACAAGGCTTTCATAAATGATATGTCCGGTATCGGTTTGTTTTTTCTCAACAGATTGTATAGCTAAACCTCCTTGTTCCCCCTCAACAGTATAGATTTTCTGGTCCTCATATTTGGGAAGGCTAATTAAATCACTCAGTGCTTTACCAAATGTCCTTCTAAATATGCCCGGTACTGTATA
Organism: Spirochaetota bacterium; assembly: GCA_022361115.1. GTDB lineage: Bacteria > Spirochaetota > GWE2-31-10 > GWE2-31-10 > GWE2-31-10 > JAKSBL01. Next base: position 1,704 of record JAKSBL010000100.1, read on the forward strand.
TTCGATTAAGGTAATATGATTTTCAGGCTCTTCAAAATGATAAGTAAACTGTAACTCATCTTTCCAATGATATCTATCAGGATCATTTTCAGTTTGCATATTAGCAATATAGAAACTCACATTTAAATTTTTATTGTATGCTCCTGTAATCGTTAATGTGTTATTGACATCAAGATCTTTGATTAAGTTATATACTTTAGAATTAAATAGCATGACATTATCCTTGATTTCTTCAACAATAGAAACCAAGTCAGACCATGCACTCAATGTGCAATAAATAAAACCAGCTCTCCTGCAATCGTAATATTGATAACCATAGATAAAACCAAAACTTCCATTAATAGTAATATTATTCTCACAATAGTTATCAAATGTCATAATATGCAGTTTCTCATTATCTATCCCGGCAGCAGCAATAGCACTATCATAGATTATCATATGGGTTGCAGAACCTCCTTGTGGGCCATATATGGTTTTTACAAAAGGTTCTTTCCATTTGACACCAACTCTGACACTGGATTTCCATAGTTCCCGGAATACACCTTGATGGATGACCTCTAAAATTGCTCCTTCTTCATCTGAAATGTTAACTGATGAGGAATCATGAACTTTTAGATTTGGTTCCTGATCTGTCATATTTGCTATCTGACCACTGCACCCCCAAGCAATAAAAAGAACATGTAAACATAGAACTGTGATAATAAAATTTCTTAAATTCATAAAATATCTCCTTCTCCTAATAGCATTTTTTAGAATCTATCTATATTCAGATCTTCATTTACAGTGCAATAAATATACCAAGATGAAAAAGAGCGTATTTAAATGATTAACCATGAAAAATACTATTAGTTTATAAATATTTCCTTCCTTATTTCATATCTATCTATTTTAAAACAATATGATTCTATTTGTTGGTTTTTGTTCAATGAATGAAATTTTAATATTCTCAATCTGGGAAAGAAAATCTCAATATGAGAAAAATGACAACTGGAAGAAAAGTACTATTATTTTTTTCATACTTTCTGTGCGACAAATGATGCGACAAGACAAAATAGAATAAATCCATAAAGGTATACCAAGGTATATCAGGCATCATAATAAAGCCTGGGTGATAAAAAAATGTTTTTCTAAAACCAAAAAGACAGATCTGTCCCGGTGGCAACGAAAAAAAAGAAAAAAATAAAAATCAGGATGCTTCTTGTATTTGTATCGGTGGAGATCGTTTTTCCTTTGCCTTTAGTTCGGGAAGCGTACAAGCCATAATAACGAATAAGATGTTTGCCCTTTGCGGAATATGTACTGTCAGATCAGCAATAAAATCGGTGGCAGTAAATAATTTCACATTCTCCTTGAAATAGTCGTTATATTTGCTATGATATAGCGCTTTTTTCTTAATCGGATCGTAGCGGATTTTTTGCAAACTGGCAGGATGACGCCATAGGTTTGATGACTTATGATAGTTCCTGTAGTTACATCTTTGCCTGATGCTTAAAAAATTCTACTTTTTTCTAATATTTTCCTTAGTGTCAACATTAACTTTCCAATGTTCTATTCGTTTTTCAGAATTAACCAAAGTGTAATGTATCCAATTATCCTCTAATACTAATTCGTAAGATCTAGGCGACGAATTATTCACATTTACTAGTACTACTTCTTCTGAACCATCTTTTTTAGTTTTTATGAAACTAAAACTATTATCCTTTTTACTTGATAAATATATGATCCAATCTTTGTAGGATTCTTGATTTATACTTATTACACGATGAGTGCCAATTTTAGTTTTCTGTTTTCCGTTATGTGTTATTCTATATAGAAAATCTTGATCATCATGATTTGGATAATACAACCAATTGCTATCTAACGGAGGAATCCTATGACGAAGTTTATATAAATTTGCAAGTTTTATTTTGTTAGAACCATTAGTATCCATGCTATATAATGACGAACTATCTTTTATTTTGTTATAAATTATGTATATTATTTTATTATTTTTTATCTTATAATTACGAACAAGAAAATCTGTATTATTTGTTAACTTAGTTTTACTAGTATTATTAGTTTTTATCCTATGTATTTCTGAATCTTTATTGTAATATACCCAGCCGTCTAAAACTTCAATAAAAAAAGCCATTCCATCATCCATCTTTGTCAAACCAAAACCATCAAATCGTATTTTATACAGATCATTATTGTAATTTATGAAATAATATAGACCTTCTCGTGGAAATTTTGAATATTTATCCATATTTGTAACAATAAGATAGGCATACCAAGCAATTGTACACATTATCAAAATAAATATTACTATAATAGATTTTTTACTCATTTTATTACTCCCCATAAAAAAAATTTTATTTTAAATATAGAGGCTCTTGCAAAAATAAATAATGAAATGATTTTTATTGGATAAAGCTCCAAAAATTTGTAATATTTGTTTGCCAATAATTACAACCAAGGAGCCTATCCATGAAAAGTATAGCAGAAACATTAGGTGATGTACAATTAGTTTTTGACTTTTATTATGATTATCAAAAGTATTTTTTTGACGTGCCAAC
>JAKSBL010000129.1 GCA_022361115.1 Spirochaetota bacterium
GCTGATTAGTTGAAAGTCAATATGGTATTTTTAAATATTAGCAGAATACTGTTTAATAATTAATGAAAAACCATGGTTTTTTCTTTAATTCTATTTTTTTTTAGTCTATACTGATGTTTAAATAAAACTTGCCAGGATTGAAGTTATGCATAAAGATGCCAGTTTTTTTATAAAAAAAATGACCAGAAAATATGAAGAACGAATTAAGCGGATCCCGTTTTTAAATATTGATACTTTTATTATTCCCTCTCCCTATATTACAGATAATACCCTGGAAATCGATTATGATCACAGCTATGTCTGGGACGAAGAAGGGGAAATAATGGGTTATTTACTGGTTTATTCTAATCCTGCAAAATCAAAGTTTCAAATTTATAAACAAGTAACCAGTCCATTTGGCAGAGGAAAAGGAATCGGAACCACCTTTTTAGACTTGTTAGTCCAATCAGTAGCACCAGATGCCTTGGTGTATCTTTATGTTTGGGAAAAAAAGGTTGATTCCATTGATTTTTTTCTTGGGAAAGGCTTTGTTACTGGGGATTCTATTGTTTACCGGCAGTTAATTTTTTATTATATGTCAGCTAAAGCGGAAGATATTCGGGAAAAAAGCAAAACTTCTCTGGAAATAGATCGTAAAAAAGTAGAGGAAATAGGGAAAACCCGCCATGATGCCCGAAAAATCTTAAAATTACTCATTGATATGGTAGATATGCTTTCCATAGATAATTGTGCCAGAATTATTGAGGATATTAACCGGGAAAGCAGTGCTTTGATTAATATGCTCAACTCCTATGAAGATAAAATTGAGATTTATCATCGAGAAATAGACTTAAGGGAGTTGATTTTAGAAAGAGTGGTTAGCTATATTAATGTATCAACAGTACCCTGTGAAGTGAAACTCCATTTTTATCCCAGAACCCCTCATGTTTATGCGCATTATGTAGAAGTGGGTAGAGCATTGATTAATGTGGTATCCAATTCACTGGATGCTATACGAAAAGCAGAGTGTGCCGGCATCATTAGTATCACTTTACAAGAAAGAGAGAACATTGTTTATTTAATCATTGAAGACAATGGTATTGGCATTGATGAAGATCGCTTGCAGATTGATGAAGATGGTTTGCCTGTATTCGTCGGGCAAACTACAAAAAACAACAAAAGTGGTACAGGAATTGGAACAAAGCAAATATTTTCTACATTTGGTACGGACAATATAAAGGTGGAAAGTAAAAAAAATCAGTTTACTCGCTGGACAATCAAATTAACTAAAGTCGCTCAGGAAAAAAACAAGATGCTCTTGGATTTAGAACAGCGATATCATGAGTTTCAAAATGTCTATGATCTGATTTTAATTAATAAAAAATCTACTAAAACAGAGATTTCTTCTTTTATCTGGCAATTGAGGAAGATGGAAATCTTTTTATTTGATTTAATTTTTCAATACAGTAAATATAATAATATCCGAACCATATACCGGGCATTACTTTCCTATCTTTATGGTTCCAATACTTTAGAAAATATTCAGGTTGAAATAGCAAAATACCGGGTAGATCATCAAGAAATCACCATCTGGCTTTTGGATATGATACAAAAAATAAAAAATGCCTGGCATTTAATAGAAAAGCATGTTGCATTTACCTCATCCGTCCGGGGGGTATTGTTAAAAAGTTTTGGTCAGGCCCAAAATTGTACGATAATTTTTACCATGAATCCAGAGAATGGACATCTCTTTGCAACAGATCGAAAATTGGCTGAACACTTGGATTTTGTTCCTTATCTGGGTAAGGACCGGGATGAATTACTCAGGGGTGAATTTAAAGGTGATTTAAGAAAAGATAACAATCCTATTTATCTTGGAGTCTGGAGCGTAAGCGAAGAATATGACTTGTACAGTAAACTTCGATTAATCCGTAAAGGGGCAGAGCGATTGATAGAAATGGGATTACATCCTCAGAAAAGGTTGAATTTTTATCATACCACATATAATTTATGCCAACATGAAATTGATACCTATAAAACCATTACTTTAGAAACCATGATTCAAACAAAAGATGATCAATTGGATAGATTTATTATTAAAGCAGACGATGAACTTGAAGGGTATGTTTTCACGGATTAATCTGATTTTACCCTGCTATTTGTAAAAAATGTACAAAATACTTCCTTTCCTTTGTCTTATTCTGTTAAAGTGCTGTATTTATAAGTATGGAACAGTTTAACTCTTCCACAAAAACATTCAAGCGAAACTATTTTCTATTGGAGTATAAGTGCTGA
>JAKSBL010000039.1 GCA_022361115.1 Spirochaetota bacterium
AACTCCTGAAAAATATAAAAAATGGACTCATATTGTGATGTATTTCTCTCCAATAATTAAATATCAAGCTTTATTGTCGGTGCCAGATGACCAACCCCATGTATGGGAAGGCAATAAAGGGGATAGTTTAAATGGATGGCGCTTTTTAACAGATAGTTTTATAGGCTATCAATTTATTATTTTTGAAGATAAAGAATATGATAAAAAGCAGTTTCTTAAATTAAGAAACAAGAATACGAATATCATAATTGGAATGCAAGCTTGTATTGACTATATTGATTTAACAAATTATCATCTTTCTCCTATGGCTGACAATGGCTGGGGGTCAGATTTTTGTTTTGTCGAATTTGGTCCTTTAGCATTTTTTAATCTTCCTCATAATTTTACTATTATTTTAAGAGCTTCCTGGAAAAATGATCGGAAAGCTACTACCGAAACTTCTAATAACGACTTTTATCAAGATCGTATCTATGATGGCTGGGAAATTTATTTTAAAAGATTTAATATTGTATTTGGCTGGAAATTTTAAGTTTATTGACTCAATCTATTTCCCATTGTCCCTCCACTCAGTCAAACCAAAGTCTTTATTCGTGAAGGAAACCCTTTTTTTTAAATTGATTTTGCCAATATATCTTTTTTGTCTGGAATGAAGTTTCCACCAGGCTTTTGCCATTTCAGTATATTTTTCTTCCCTGATTTTTAAAGGCGGATGAGACAGGAAATAGTCTTTAAAAAGCTGGGTGTCTGTTGTTTCAGAATAGTATTTACTTTGATACTCCCGTAGCCTGCTAAAGGCTAAACCAGAGCCATGGGGATCATAATTGGTTTTTAACAGTAATTGGTATCCATAGTCATCTGCCTCATTCTCAATGGTTGTGCTGAAGCGAAAAGCATAATTAAAAAATAATCCAATGGTGAAATCAATTAACCAGCCAGTATTTTTACTGCTTATTTTACGAGACAGCAATTCGAACCGTACCAGATCAAAGCAATGGGATAACTCAATGTGTCCCATTTCATGGGCCAGAATAGAAACCAGTTCACTTTCACTTTCCAAGATATTGAGTAATTCATTTGTGACAATAATAGCTCCTCCTGGTAAGGCAAAAGCATTGGGGTAACTATAATTCAGTACAAAAACTTCATAGTCAAAAGGTTTTCTTTTATGTTTTGATAAACTGGCCATGACTTGATTAACATAAAGATAATCCTGATCATCTAGATTCGTACTTTGCCGATAATGGTTTTTTAGGGCAATTCCAAATTTTTTCTCATCTAATGCATCAACCGGCACAGCCCGGCTTATGAGTCGATCAGCTGTTTTAAAGGGAATTCCCAGTGCCTGATAAAGAGGTGCAAGGGTAATATCATAAGGAGTTTTGGTTTTTTCTTTCACTACAAAAAAAAGAATAACCAAGCCAAAAAGAAAAATCAATACCAGGCTAATCAGTCGTTTCATCTTTTTTAAACCTGCCTTTAAATTTATTAAAAATTGCATTCATGACCAATATTGGAATGGATACACCTATAAAAACAAGGGCTCGAATAAAGAGGTCTTCATTCCTTAAATCAAATCCAATTAAACGGACCAGACAGGATAATAACCCAATGTAGGCAATATAGAGAAATTGGTTTTCAACCAGAATGATACTACAAATAAAAATCATAAAAACTTCTAAACAATATAGAAAAGTTAATACCCCTTTATCAAATGACCAGGTAAAGAAAAAGAAAATAGCGACAAAGAGAGGATAAAACACCCAGAGCCCTCTCCTTTTATCAACTAGGCTAATCATTTTTTTAAAAAATGTTAAGCCATTGGGAAAGGTAATATCTTGTACTTTAAGCAAACGAAAAAATAGGACAATGTAAATAAATTGGCCAATGATGGAAAGCATGGCTAATATCCAATCCAATGTAAAAGATTGAAATTTACTAGTAGCAATCGGGCTGGCAATAAATACGACATGAAAAACAGATATCCAGAAAAAAAGGAGGCTGTAGAATTGAAGCCTTGAGATTTTTTGCCAGCTTAAATTGCCGAGGAAGAGGAAACCAATACTCATTCCTATCCAGATTAGAGGATGGTAAACTGATTTTGTTTCTACAACAATGGACAATATAGAAAAGAGGATAATTAATTCCAAGAAATAGGATTGGATAAATTGAAATCCCTTTACCCTGGTAGCCAGTTCTTTTCTTTGGTAAAAAAACCAATAGATTAAAACGAAAAGAGCAAAAATTTCAATGAGCAAACGAATTCTAACAATACCAATATAAGCTTGAGATTGTAAATGGACTAAAATGTGCCGAATCAGGAAAGCCAGAATAAAAGCATAACCGGTCAGAATCAAATGATGGTCCGGGCTTCCCATTTCTAACAAGTGAGTCCCATGTTTTTTCTTTAAGTAAAAGGATATTTCTAAAACAATTAAAGATAAAATCAACCAGACGATACCAGTAGCCAGAGGCGTAAGTGGCTTAAAGACCAGATAGGTGAGAATACCGCAATGCAGATAAAAAAGATATATTCCAAATGCTTTAAAATGAATATTTTTTGGTTTAAAATAACAGACTTTTATAGAAGTAAATGCTGTTACAAATAGGGGTATAGCATAAACAAGCTTTTGCCAGGAATAATTCACTAAGGTAGAAGCCTGATATAAATTTAGCCAGCTAGTGATAAAAAATAATAGTAAGCTGACTAATAAGCCGATAGTAAGACCCATTATTTGAGTTCTTTGGCGATAAATTAGCAAAGCAATGAAAGGAAAAAATACCAGATACTCTGCATTGATATAATCTACCCAGGGTAGTTTATTGAGCAAAATGATGTGGATTGCCAGAATGAAAAAAGGGAATAAAAAGCTGATTAAGTTAAAACTAAATGGTTCACTTATGTTGAATAATGAAGCCTGGTTGTTTTGGAATTTTTTTTGATGGTTCAGGTGAAGTTTTCTATAACCCCAGTACGTGACTATGATCATGAGCACTGCTGATATAAAGATGAGGACAGCTTTAAAATAGAGGAGATTTCCGCTTTTACCTGGTTGAAAGAGGGTAATACTGATCAAAAAAAGAGAGCTGATAAATAAAATAAAATTATTCATGAAATAGAGGTTGTACTGCCTGAAAATCAGATACTTGACCATAAAAATGAGAGTGCCTAAAAAGATCAATATGGAAATCAACCAAAAAGAGTATTCAAAGTTGAGGGCTGCCAAAATAACGATATAAAAAATCAACTGGTTAATTAATTTGAAAATCAGATTGATGGTATTATTTTTATAATCGATCTGGAAAAGGATTAAAAAGAGTAAGGAAAGAAATAAAAGTAATTCCGGATGAACGAATCTGCTTGTTAATGAATGATTGAAGTATAGAATGATTGAAGCAAGTAATATAAATACAGGAAACACAAAAGATATGATTAATAATTTGTTTTTTGATGTTGGAGTAATAGGTAAGAGAGATGTGCTTGGTTTAATCATTCTTTTATTAAGAAATAGTTGATATCCTAAATATGCGAAAAGGGCAATCCCTAGCTGAATAGAACGGATTAAAAAACCAGTGAAATGGCCGGGGTCTATTCCTGTTAAGCTGAATGCAGTTATTAGGATAATTAGCAATCCTTGTATAAAGTATTGACCACTAAGCAATGCTCTGGATTGGAGTTGGTGATATTTAATTGCAAAGACGAGACTGGTATAAAAGAGTATTAAAATCATGAGATAAAAGGGGACACCCAGTAACAGTAACAGAGTCGCCCCAATCCAGGTTAAAACTTGCAGGTAAATTTCGAATTGAGTGATTGATTTAAAATACATTCCTGGCCTGAGTAAGTAAAAAAGGGAAAAAAGTGAGATAAATAAAATATAGTTTCCCCAGTCTATGGAAAAATTCCATAATTGATTTCCTATAATAGCAGTTATACAGATAATCATCAATAAAGATAAAACAAAGATGATTGGTTTTATTTTCCAATTTAAAAAACCGGAACTATTTTCATTTTGATTTGCGGTATTTCTGCTTAAATACTTTTGAAAAAGTACAGTAAATAGTGTAGTGATAAAAAGGAGTAATCCGTGTTGATAAAGAAGTATCATTTCCTGGTCAGAGAAAAGAAAGGCACAAACCAGGATAATAGGGAGCATGCTATATTTCAGGACTAAACCAACTTTAAAGAGACGGTTTTCTTTTTCTAAGTGCATTATCAGAGAAAAAATGAGTATTTGCCAGAAGATGACGAGAAGAATGGGAAAAACAGGAACTTTCCAGTAAAAGAGACTCATTAAACCAATCAGAGCAATGGTTTCTGCAATCATTGTATCTGTGAGATATAGCCAGCGAATATTTAATTTGCGTGCAAACCTTGCAATAAAAAAGACAATCAGGCTGGCTGCTAAGATAGGAATACTGATCCAACTAAAAGGAGCCGCATAAAGCAAAATTCCCAAACCCATAAAGGCCCAGCAGGCTAAATGCACTAAAAATGGTTTCACTTCAAAGATAGTTGTTTGGTATAACTTTCGATAGTGCATTAAAAGTGCTGTACTGAAATTTATTATTATAATTGAAATGATCAAAATACGTTGTTGTATTAATAATTGATTTCTCAATTGAAATCTGACAAAGATGAGAAAACAAAAAAAACTGATTATTGTGAGGAATAAATGAAGATCCCATCTTTCTCGTAAGGTTAATAAAATTCCGAAAAAAGTGATCACACCAGCAATGGTGAAGGTAATTTCATTTTGAGGTGCAATGGCTATACTGATTAGGCTTAGCAGGACGTGAAGTGAGGCAAAAGATTGTTTTCCGCCGAACCAGGCTAAAAAGAGATTGACTCCAATACCGGCACAAAGTAGTAAAAGGGCTAATAAGAGATGATCAATCCATTTTAATCCGGGAATTCCTCCGGCACCCAGGCAGGCAAAAAGAAAAACTGCACCAGCTGCTGAGCGGAGTAAAAGGGCCAGCTGCAACCAGACAGGTTGTTTTTTTAAGATAAAAGACAAAATAACCAGTACTATGGAAACACCTGTTAATAAAAAAAATCGGAGCATAGGTGAGAAATAAAAAATACCCAAAAAGCTCAACCCCATCACCAGTAAAATTGCACCAATAATCCCCATCCAGTATTCAAAGAATTTTTGTCTGAGTTTGAACCACAATTGACTGGTGGCGGTTGAGTTTTTCCTTTTTGACTCCATTAAAACTGGCGAACTCTCCTGGAATGCTGCTTGTTTTTTTAGGATTGAAATTTTGTTTAGCCAGCTTGATTGAGCAGATTTTTTTGTTTTTTCAGGAGATGTTTTTTTTAGTACTTGATCAGACTCCGGATCAGTTAGTTTTGATTGAAGTGGTGCTGCTTTTAATTGGCTGACCTTGTTTTGTTGTTTTTCTTTTTCCAGTAATTCCTTTATTTCTGCAATGGATTCATTAATGGGGAGTTGTTGATCAGGTTCTGGCTGTTCTTTAATATGATCTAAAGGTGAAGTTGATTGTGCAGGTTTTGTTTCTTTTATGGTAATTTCTGAAATCTCTTCTTCTTTACCTGTCATTTGTTCACTTTTTTTGACTAATGTGGTTAATTCTTGTACTTGTTTTTCTAGTTTATCTAAACGGGATTCATTGTTTTTTACTTTTCTCTGCAGGTTCAGAGTTGCTATAAAACGGTATAAAAAAAAGACAAAAATAAAAAAAATCAGCCATTCCATAATTTATCCTTTGGTAGAAATTATATAAAAACATTTTTTCTTAAAAACAGGATACTTCATTGATCTAACCAATAGATACAGATTATTATCCCTATTATTAATAGACCTATCTAATGATTTTTCAGCTATTTGGTGTAATTTTGCGAACTAATATTACAGTTTAGCATTTTTTTATAATTTTAATGATTTTCTATCCATAATTTCATCTATCAATAAATATTTTATTTTTTTTCAGTAATATTTTTTCAATGTGAACACTTCTTATTGATAATATTTAAAAAAACAGAATTATCAAAAATTTGTTGAACCAACCACTAAACATCCATTTATAGACCAGTAAACAATTAAAATTCCCCACTTATCTGATTAAGGTGTTCTTTCATTTTAAAAGTAGTATTTTCTAATCAATCATAATTTACAAGGAGAAAAAATGAAATCATTAGTTGTCTATTACTCAAAAAGCGGAAATACACGATTAGTAGGAAATGAAATTGCTAAAGAACTAAATGCAGAATATGAAGAACTAGTTGACCTAAAAAAGCGGTCTGGTGTTGTCGGTTTTATTACTGCAGCAACTGATAGCATAGGCAGAAAACTCACCACTATCGAGCCGATTCAAAAGAAACCAGCGGATTATCAAATGATTGTGGTGGGTACTCCCAGCTGGGGAAATAATATGGCTTCTGCAGTAAGAACTTTTTTAACAGAAAATAATTTAACCGATAAAAAGGTCCATTTTTTTTGTACAGCTGGTGCAGATGCTGGAAAATCTTTTGAAGAAATGGAAAAACTTATATCAGGAAATACCCAGCATAATAAAATGACTGTTATCTCAAGTGAGATTAAATCTGGTAAATATAAAGAAAAAGTAAAAGAATTTGTTGGACAGATTAAAGGGTAAGAAATCAATAAAATTTATAAATATTGTAGATAAAATCTTGGGTGAGAAGAAAAAGAAGGGACTTTCAATTTTTACTAAAATATGATATTGTTGGGTCAATAAAATATCACAGGAAACAATCAATGTTGTTATCACAATATTTTTTTAAAACCATAAAAGAAATTCCCAATGATGCAGAGTTGCAAAGCCATCAATTACTCATACGAGGTGGATATATAAAACAGGTAAGTGCTGGAATTTTTACTTACCTTCCCCTGGCAGTAAGAATATTGCATAAAATAAAAAATATTATTCGAGAAGAGATGGATGCTATTGGCGGAGTGGAGATCAATATGCCTGTTGTCATGCCTGCTTCTTTATGGATGGAAACAGGCCGGTATGAGGTTGTAGGAGATGAATTGCTCCGTTTTGAGGATCGAATAGGGAGAAAGATGCTCTTAGGAATGACTCATGAAGAAGGGGTCACAGATTTAGTTCGTTATGTTGTGAGTTCCTATAAACAATTACCCTTTATGCTCTATCAGATTCAGACAAAATTTCGGGATGAACCCAGGGTACGAGGTGGTTTAATCCGGGTGAGAGAATTTTCAATGAAAGATGCTTATTCTTTTCATACAAAGGAGGGTGATCTTGAGCAGTTTTATCTTAAAGTCTACAAAGCATATCAAAGAATTTTTGCCCGCTGTGGATTACCTGTTATTACTGTTGCCTCAGATGTTGGAATGATGGGAGGTTCTGGGGCAGATGAATTTATGACAGTAACTGAAAGCGGTGAGGATACTCTGATTATTTGTCAAAATTGTGATTACAAAGCTAATAAGGAAGTGGCAAAGGCATTACAAGAATATCCTCACGACATTCTTGGTAATAAACAGGAAGTGCATACACCAAATAAAATGAGTATTCAAGAGGTCGCTGACTATTTAAAAATAACTCCTGCTCAAACCTTAAAAGCTGTTGTATATATTGTTGAGGAACAAATGGTGATGTGTGTGATCCGTGGAGATATTGAGGTGAATGAAACAAAGTTAAGAGGCTATCTCAAAGTTAAAGATCTGCGTTTTGCCACTGATGAAGAACTGGCTCAGGCAGGCATTGTTAAAGGTTTTGCTACTCCGGTGAATTTAGCAAAAAATATCCGCTTAATTGTGGATGAAACAGCAGCTCATACACCAAACTTAGTAGCAGGTGGCAATAAAATAAATTATCATGTGAAAAATGTGAATTATTCAAGAGATTATCAGAGTAATGAGGTGATTGATATATCGACAGTTAAAGGGGGAGACAAATGCCCTCAATGTGGTGGACAATTACACATTACCAGGGGAATTGAAGTTGGCAATATCTTTAAATTAGGAACAAAATATTCTGAAAGTATGGGGGCTAGATACTTAGATCAAAATGGTAAAGAGCAAGATATTTTTATGGGGTGTTATGGGATTGGAATAGGCCGTTTAATGGCCAGTTTATTGGAGATTCAAGGTGAAAGCAAAATCACCTGGCCTATTACAGTTACCCCTTTTGAAGTTGAATTACTGGGGTTTTATAAGGATAAAGATAGTGAAGTGAAAGCAACTTGCTTTCAGGTTTATCAGCAATTAAAAGAAGCAGGAATTGATGTCCTTTTTGATGATAGAAATGCCTCTCCTGGTTTTAAATTTAATGATGCAGATTTGATTGGCTGTCCTGTTAAGATTGCCATTGGTAATAAATCTATCCAAAATGGGGGTGCTGAAGTTACTGTTCAAAATGAAGAAAAAATCATCATACCTATTGAGAAACTTGTTGAAACAATTAAAAACAAAATGGAAATATTATACGAGAAACTGAGTATAAAGAGGTTCTGAAATTGACCTGAAATGATTGGATAATATATCAAAATTAATGAAAAACTCGACATTCGGCCTATCAAGAATAATCTTTCTGTTTTAGGTTTTATCCAGTATTATGCACCTTCAATAAGTCTGATTGTTGGTATTTTTATTTTTAAAGAATCCTTTACCCTGATTCATTTCATCAGTTTTGGTATGATCTGGATAGCATCCTGATAGTATTAATAAAACCTTTGCTTTCTAAATATAAGGCATCAAGTCCTATTCGAGAGACTGATTGGTAAGATTTTAAAACTACTTCTTAAACTTGTTGTACAGTTTTCTTAATATTTCTCTATCAACTTTTATCTCGCTTCTTAAATCTTTATTAATTAAATCATATACTGCTGCTTCACTGGCAATTTCATAAGCCAGTACTGTTTTCCAGAGATTATCTTCCATGTCCTGTCCGGAAACTGCCAGGTAGTTTTTATAAAGCTCTTCCAGTTGGATCTCATTGTCTCTGGCATATTTAAAGAGGTCGGTTAGTTTTTTCTGCAGCTGTTTATTTATTTGTTTCATTACTTTAGAATCAGGTATGCTGACGATTTTGGGAGGCCTTTCCGGTCGCTCTCTTACAGGTTTATCATTTAGCGAGTTTTGTTGTGTCTTTTTTTCTTTAATATTTTTTTGTTTATCCTGGAGGTTTTTGTTTTTAACAGGAGAACTTTGATTTAATTTAGCAGGAGAATTACCAGAGGTTGGGATTCCGGAAGTTGCTCTTGCCTTTCCTACTCCAGCGTATCTGTCCGGTTCCTTTTTAGCCGTTGCTGTATGTAACCATTGCTGGAGTATTTTTTTAAATCGTCTTTCATATAAGTATTTATTATTTGGCCCAGAATTAAAACCTAAGAAATCATATAACTGTTCTTCTGAAGTAAAATGAGTGGCAAAGTCTTCCCATTTTTTGGCAAGAACTTCTCTAAAACTGACTGGTATATTTTCAGCAGAATTAATAATTAAATTACCGAGATAACCTTTGCCAATACCAGTAGTAAAATTTCCAGTAGGAAAAGAAAATATCTGTCCGTTTTTTTCCAGTTCAGTAATAATTGCTGATTGCCTGTTTTCGTCATACTCTTCAGGATCCAGTTCATTTCTATTGCTTTTAATTACTTTTCGCATTTGTTTATTAATATCTTCAAAATTACTAATGTTTATTAATTTTTCCAGGATTTCATCAGGTATGTTAGCTGATGAAAATTTGTTTTCTTCAGGTAAAATTACTTCAGCAGGTTTTGTAGCAACAGCTGGTTCTTCTTGCTCGTTGTTTACTGGTTCTAAATCAACTGTTTCAAGCTCAGCCACTCCTTCTTTTTTTTCATCCATAGCAGGTGTTTTAGTTTCATCATTTACTTCAAAAGCACTCTTCTCCGATTGAGCTGATGGAGAAGGGGCTTTTTGATCAGTAATTTTGCTGCTGATTTTATCCCTAAATGGGGTGAATTGAGCTTCTTTTTTTTCCTGTACCTTTTGATCGTAGACTTTTTGAATAGCCAGAGTGAGTTTTTTTACTGTTTCCAGATTATTATGTAAAGGGTCGTCATGGTTTTGAGCAACCCGTTCTAAAAAGCTTAAAGTAGACTCAACTTCTTTATCTCCTCTTAATGCCTGTGAAAAAACTTTATTTATTGTATCCAGAGTTGTTGCGACACTATTGTTGATCATGTTTTGCTGGGCATTTTGATTACCTTGATCAGCCTGTTTTCGAAAGATTGGAAGCCAAGTATTGCTGACAATATCTACTATAGCCTCAGGGTAACAGGTTTCCAGATAACTTAGCATCCTCTTTATCTTATCTGCAACTAACTCTGAGGGATTTTTTATTATTTCTTCTCCCAGGTCCTGGGCTTTCTTAGTGAGTTCAGTATTTGCTTTTGTCTTTTCTAATTCATTCACAGCTAACTTATGGGCTGGTTCCTGATTTTGAGCTGTCTGATCTGCCTGTTTTTGCTTTTGATTCGGATCAGGATTTTTTGCCCGCTCTTTTACGGGCTGATTATCAGAATGCCCTTGTTCGGTTATGGATTGCTCTTGATTTGATATTTTACTCTCTTCTCCAGTCTCTTCTGATTCTACTACTGTTTGTTGATCTTCATGCTCTTCTTGTGTTTCTTCAATTGCTGCAGAAATGGATTCATTGTCCTGGGAACTGCCATCAGTTCCATCTGCTGTGCTTTCCTGAGATTCCAAAGTAGATAATTCTTCATCTTCCGGTCCGAGTTTATCAGCTTGTGCTTCTCTTTTCTTTTTTACCTGTTGAATAACTGTATCTATATGATCTTTTTTGATCTGGAATTGCTTTAAATATTTTTGATCCCGAATTTCTTGTGAAGCAAAAAACTCTTCTAATTTCGTGAGGCTTTTTTTCCAAAAAAGATATCGTAACCAGACAGCAGCAATTGCAATGTGATCCTCTGATACACCATAATTTTGCCAATTTTTCTGAAGATCCTCCTGATTATCAGTTTTTATTTTTTGGTTTAGTCTTTGGAGAGCTTGTAAAAGTCTGACTTTTTCTGAATATTTACTGGTGGCTCGACTGATAATGGTTTTTATAATACGGTTGCTAGGATTTTGTCCTGATGCCAGGTAAAAAAGGGCTCTCCGCTGCCAGTAAAAGGGATCCTCTTCATTAAGAGGTAAATTCTCTTCTTGTGCTTTAATGAATTTATGCCTCTCACTTTCTCCGTTTTTTTCCTGCAAATATACTTGTGCTAATTGGAGAACTTCTGCTGCTTGATAAGTTACTATTGTTTCTTCTGAAGTTGATTTATTTATTTTTGCCTCGGTTACATTTTCTGTATCCGTTTCACGATCAGGCAATTGACCTTTGTTTTGTAATATTTCTTCTAAGTCTGTAATCTTTTTTTCCAGATAATCTTTTAAAGGGGCCCAGCTATTTAAATGTCTTCTGATCTTTAGCCAGTTTAACTGATAAACTGGATCTTTATCTGCTAACTGAACCTCAATATAGTTTTTTGAAATTTTATCTGGCACTAAATCAATTTTATTTTTAATTTCATCAATTAAAATATCAATTTTAGGGATTAAGTGGCGGTAGGAGAGTTCCTTTTTTTGATTTTCTAAAAAAACAATTTTATCAATATTATCTTCAATCGCTCCTAATGTATCAAAAAGATCTCTTAATAATTTTCCTTCTTGATTGTGGGAATTTAAGTATTCGATAATCAAACCATTGATAAATTCCTGTAATTGCGGTTGTTGATATTCAGGATCAGTAGCCAGCCAGTTTTTTAAAAGTTCAACTTTCATATTGATGGTTGGTAAGGGATCAACCTCTTTTTCGATCCGTCTTAATATTTCAACAAAGGTTAATATTTTTGACTTTTCTTCATCAGGTGCAGTCTTTGCTGTTATATTTAAAGAATTACATATTTGTTCGATAGAATACTCTTGAAAAAGTTTACGGCCAAACTGCTGGTAATTTTTCTTTTGGTTTACCTCTTTTAATATCTGATCTATTTCCTCTTGATCGGTTAATAAAAAATCTGCAGGGATATCTTGCAGTAACAGATCTGCCATTTCATCAAGTTCTGCTGCTGTTTGATCAACTTCCTGAGAGATCTTTTTAAACTCATTTATTTTATTCATCAGATCATAATCAGTACTCTTAAAAATTCCTAGTGACTTAATGATTGTTTCTAAAGGATCTTTTGGCAGGTTTTGAAAAGATTTCATGAGTTCATCTGCATCATGATTGAGCATAAGATTTCGCTGTTGTCGCAAAACATGGCCGTAGATGGATTCATAAGCTGGATTACTAAGAAATCTTGCTATCACTTCTATCTGCTGCGCCAGATTTGTACAATTTCGTAAAGTTCTTTCAAAGTAGCGGAGTTTATGAGTATTTTGAAGATGCTTTCTTTCCAGATCAGCTTGCAGATTTTTTACCCGCTTATATAGAATTCCACTGCCCTGAGTTTTTTCTTCAATACTTGCTGACAATTTTTCCATGTATTGACTGCTGCCTGCCATACCTTCTTTGTATTCAATCTGGTTGAGATCTTTTAGTATCTTACCTATCACTGCACCATAGTCAATGTGAGTTAATTCATGGGAGATTTTTTCATTGGTTGCTTTGTCTAAATCAGCTTTATTTAAGACAACATCACTGATAATGTTCAGTTTTTCCTGGGGGCTTTTGTTAGTAAACTCCTGGCTATAAAGTTCATCGATTTCCTGCTGAGTCCGTTCATTTACTTCTGCAAAGATAGCTGAAATTTCATTAAGATTATTATCTGCTTCTTCTTGTAAATAAGCATAAATGGAAAGCCAGTGATCTGCAATTGTATGACAAACGGATTTTACAACCTCTTCTTCTGAATTACTAGCTTCAGTTTGCCATTGTTCTAAAATACTGATTTTTCCAGATAAATGATTCTGTGATTCCAGTTGCGTAATAATGTTAGTAACTCTTTTTCGAAGACCACTATTTTTTAGTTTTTCCCAATTTTTATATTGTTCTGCAATATCCTTTCTTAAAGATTGGGTTTCTGTATATTCAATCGGAATTTTTTTTACTTCTTTGTATAGGTTTTGCAGAGCCAGCATTTTTTGTGCCAGTGGCAGTTGAATATCCTTTCCTTTGGTTAGACTATTCATTAAGCCTTTAATGTTGCTGATTTTTTTCTCTTCACTCATTTTGCCTAAAAATGAATCCATATTTTTTAAATTTTTGCTGATTTTTTTTACATATGAAATATATTTACTTTCTTCCTTTATAAATTGCTGAACAACACTATTGGTAAAACCTTCTTTTTTTTCAATGTACAGGGAAAAAGCTTTTTTACTTTCTAAAAAAGGAAGAGCCGTTAATGTTGAAAGGATAGGAGTTAAGAGGGAGGCTTTATCTGATGAGTTGCTGGTGGTACTTTGATTTGCTGGTTCTGTCATAGTTTTTTTGTATTTTATAATAATTCTTATTCTAAATCACTAGATTCATTTTATCTTAAATACCATAACCAATCAACTGAGTAAATATAATTTATTCCTAAATCGATTGATTTATATTAATGATAGGTGAAAATAAATTTGCTGTCAATTTGATAATCTTTTTTATTTTTTTTAATAAAAATTAAAAGATTTATAATTTTTTACGTTTATAAATATTCGTGATTTTTGTGCATATCTATGATCTTTTTATTATAATCATATTTAGATAATTCTTGCCTGCTATTGACTTTTTTAGCTATATTTGGTAATTCTTTATTAAATAAATTAAGGAAGTAGATATGACAACCATAAAGTATTATCAGCAATTGATTCATTCTGATAAAAAATTTGATCAACTTTTAAAGAAATTATATTTTCCTGACCAGAAAAGTATCAACCAACAAAAAAATCGGTATCTTGAGCTCTTAGAAAAGTTTAACAAAACTTTTCCTGGCCATGATGAGATTGAAATGTTCAGTTCTTCTGGTAGAGTTGAGATAGGCGGAAATCATACAGACCACAATCATGGTAAGGTTTTAACTGCCAGTATTGATCTGGATTCCATTGCTGTTGCAGCTAAAGCTGATAAGGAAGTGGTTATTAAATCAGAAGGGTATGCACAACCTTTTCATGTTAATTTGGAAAAACTGGAATACTCTAAGGATGATGATGGAACCACCGCTTTACTGAAAGGTATTCTGACCGGTTTTAAAGAGCAAAATTATTTAGTCGGGGGACTAAATATTTATATTACCAGTAATGTTTATCATGCTTCTGGACTCAGTTCATCAGCTTCCTTTGAAATGTTAATTTGTTCGATTTTGAATTTCTTTTATAATGGTAATAAGATTAATCCAATCATTCAGGCAAAAATTGGTCAGTTTGCTGAAAATACTTATTGGAAAAAACCTTCTGGTTTACTGGATCAAATTGCCTGTGGTTATGGAGGAATAATAACTATTGATTTTAAAGATACTGCTACTCCTGATATAAAGAAAATTAATTATAATGAAGATTTTAGTCTGGTGATTGTCAATCCTGGTGAGGATCATGCCGATTTAACACCTGAATATGCTGCTGTTGCTAATGAGATGACTTCAGTGGCTACAGCATTAAACAAAAATAGTTGTCGAGAAATTCAGTTAAGTGATGTTGTTTCTAAGCTGGATGTATTGAGAAAACAGTTAGGTGACCGGGCTATACTAAGAGCAATTCATTTTTTTGAGGAAAATAATCGGGTAGACCTGCAGGTGAAAGCATTAGAGTCGAATGATTTTGTTCAGTTTTGTCGTTTAATTGATGAATCCGGTGATTCTTCCTGGAAGTTATTACAAAATCTCTATTCCTGTTCAACTCCAGAAAAACAGGGAATTCCTATTTCACTGGTTTTAAGCAAAATGTTTATTCAAAAACATGATAATGGTGCCTGTCGGGTTCATGGTGGAGGTTTTGCTGGAGTTATCTTGGTCATTTTACCGAATGAACTCATTGAAGGGTATATTGAATATATGAAAAAACATTTAAAAACCGATCAGATAGCAAAAATTAAAATACGGGATCATGGAGCTTTTAATATTGGATCGTTATTATAATATTATGTACTGACTGTTTTTAGCCTTTTTCTTAAATAAAAGAAAAAGAGGCTAGCTATGGTTAGCCTCTTTTGGAGAAAGTGGTTTTGAAAATGAAAAAGATTTATAAAAATAAGAAATAGCCCCGATTTGAACCCAGCAAATCAAGGAAAAATAAACAAAGGCACCTCCCAGCGGAGTGCTTTTTCTATTTCACCGGTGTAAAATCTACTATCTCTTTAAAAACCAGCATTTCTTCCGATAGATAAAATAACCCGGCGAAAAAAGGAAGTAAGCATGTCACTAACAGTTAATGACCCACACGACAGGTTTTTTGAATCGGTTTTCACCGAAAAAGCGGTTGCACTGGATCACTTGAATGAAGTATTACCTGAGGATTTAAAAAATAATATTGATACCGATACCATTGAATTAGACCGGAAATCCTACATTGATGAAGAATTACAGCGCTATTTCAGTGATGTGGTCTATTCCGGATTTTACAAAAGCAATAATACCCGCTTAAAAATCTGTTTTCTGCATGAACATAAAAGCTACTATGTAGCAGAGCCGCATTTGCAGCTGCTACGGTATATGCTAAATATCTGGGAATATTTCCGGAAAATAGAGCAGAGAAATCCTCTGCCTGTCGTTATTCCACTCATCGTCTATCATGGCACAAAAGAATGGGAAGTGAAGCCGTTTCATGCCTATTTCGGTCCGGTAGATGAGGTTTTAAAACGGTTTATTCCCCGGTTTGACTATGTTTTATCCGATTTTACAAAATACAGCAATGAAGAAATACGGGATAAAAAATATTTTCGGAATGGAAAGCTGCAGTTATCTATTTATGTAATGAAGAATATATTTAACTTCGAAGAATTAACAAAAGACTTTGAAAGTATCTTAAAATCTGCTAAAATTGAATTAAAGGATAAGCAGGAGTTTATCCATTTTCTGAACAAACTGGCGTTTTATCTTTTTTCAGCGCCTGACTCAGAATTATATGAGAAGGAAATCAATAAAGCGATTGAGCAAGAAGGGGTTGAAATTATGAGTGTTTTAGAAGCAATAAAACAAGAAAGTAAGCTTGAAGAAAAGCAAAATATTCTGATTTATCAGTTTCGAGAAAAATTTGGATTGACCAAACCGGAAGAAGTGTATATTCGCTCAATTAAAAATATTGAAAAACTGGATAAAGCGCTGAAGAATATCATAAACGCAAAAGATAAAGAAGAAATAATAAATCTGTTAAGTTAATCTGGTTTGATCGTTTTTGTGATATTATCAAAAAGGACGTAGGAAAGATTGCTTTTGCAAAATGCAAAATCTCCGTTCGCTATCAGGACACCAATAGGACAAGGGGGAGAGACGAGAGTAATCGCTGTCTATAATAGACATAAAAATGTTGTTATATTTTACTTAGCGAAGGTGCTGATAAAACGATCAAAGGATTTGATGGCTCTGCACTCGATATAGCGAAGGAAAAAGGATATACAGAAATAATAGAAACAGCCAAAGCTAATGATTTAGAACCATATTGGTATCTCCGTTACCTATTTGCTAATTTTCCCTTAGCTGAAAACAGAGATTATGAAAAGTTACTCCCCTGGAATTTAACAATGGATGAATTAAAGAACTTTGTTTATATCTTTATTCATAAGAATGGTATATCAAAAATTGCAAAAAAAGCTGGATCAAATACTTTTGATCCAGCCTCTTTGTAAATGAATGTCCTATCTTTTCTTAATTATTTAATAGTACTTTTCTAATTATTTTACTGGTTCGAGAGGAAAAGAGTGTTATTTATTTAATAAAAGATTTTCTAGTAAGGAGACATTTTTTTAGTTACACGAATTAAATAGATTTTTTTATGATGATTTTTCCGTTTCTTAAAATAATTTGGGGACAATAATAGTGATGAAATTTTATTCTTGAGAATGACTTTATTTATCTTTAATTATTGGCCATAATAGACAAAGGGAGCCCAGTAAAAAGGATTGTTAAACTGAGAATCTTTAATAAATTTCCTTTTGATTCGGCTGATTGCCTCTGCATAAGAAATATTTTCCTTTTTGACCAATTGATAGAGGGAAGTCATAAATTCTTTTGTTCCTTCATCTGAGATGGGCCATAAAGAAACAGAAATTCCCTTTGCTCCGGCAATTAAAAAAGATTGAGTTAGTCCGATGACCCCTTCTCCCTGATAAATCTTACCCAATCCAGTGTCACAAGCAGATAGATTTACAAAATCAGCATTAATTTTGAGTTGAGTAATTTCATCCACTCTTAAATAGCCATCTTCCTGATCATTTTGGTTTTGGGATAAGACTATAGCTGATAATTCGGGAATTTCAGGTAAGACTAATCCATGAGTAGCAAAGTGAATGACTTGATATTGACTCAGTTCCCCTTTTGCAGACATTGATTTTACCACATCTTCAGATGCTTGTGTTTTCGTTTTTATAGTTGCTTTTTTATAGATGGCCTTAATATTGTTTACCTCAATCAAAGTGCCAGGCAAGGGTGACCAATTTTGGATGCCTATGGTTTGATATATTTTTTTTAAATTTCTTTTATCCTGATTTTCATAAAGATAATTTCTGGTATATTCATAATTGATAGGGTTTAACTCATTGACATTATCGGTTTGATCATTACTATATATTGCTCCGCCAAATGCTAAGATCGATTTTTTAGGTTTTTTATTTGTCTGATTTTTAATGACATCTAATACTGCCATAGATTGACAATAACGAATATTATATTTTTCAATGAGATATTTTCCCTGATTGTCTATTAATGTTTCAAAAGGGAGGAATGCCAGATCTCCATCTGGTAGGATGAGGATGTTTTTTTTGTTTCCAAGATATTCTTCAAAATAAGAAAAGAGAGATTGATAGAAAAAACTTGCCAGCTTTTTTTTCTGTTGATTCGGGGATTGATCTTCCTTTAATAACTCTACATATTGCCTTAGATTTTGTTCAAAATCTGGTAATTCATAATCAGTGGATTGTTTCTGTTTTTTCTTTTTCAAGCCTCTGTGAAGCGCATCTTTATAATCTACTAAATAATCAGTATTTGTATTTTGATTTTGTTTCTGATTTGAAGTATATAAAAGATAAATATTGAAAAATAGTTCTTTCGTATAGAAAAACACGATATAACCAAAATCTGTTTTTTGATAGGAAATAACTGCATCACTGGTTTTTAAGTTTTTTTTGTAATAATTAAAATTTGTTTTAGCTAAATGATTATATTCAGTTTTATTTACAAGCTGCTCATAAAGATATTGTGCCTTTGACTTTTCAGAAGCAAAGTATCCTTTTTGGGGTTCTCCTTTAATACAATAAGTTGTAATCAGATTTTCATAAGTATCCATTTCCTGAGCTAAATACTTAATCCGCATGATCCCTTCAGCATTTTTTCTTAATTCTTCTTTAAGCTTGATGGATTTTAAAAAATATTTTTCTGCATTTTGATAATCCTCTTTTGCAAAACAGGTTAAGCCAATATTATGAAAATAATTAGCTAAATTGATTTTATTTTCTGCTTTTTCTGAATACTCAATTGCTTTAAAAAAATATTGTAATGCTTGTTCATAGTCTTCAGAAACAAGGCTAATTAAGCCAATGTTATTGAAACAGACAGCAATCTTGGCTTTATTACCGATTTGTTTATCCAAATTTAAAGCTGCATGATAATATTGACTGGCTAGTTGATTATCTCCTAAAGCTCGGTAGGTTTCGCCAATATTGCTATAATTGACAGCTTGAGCTGTAA
>JAKSBL010000005.1 GCA_022361115.1 Spirochaetota bacterium
AAATGCTGGATATTGAGTATTGTCACTATGCAATTGACCCGGTAACCAAAGATTTCACTGACGATAATGTTACGATGGCTGTTAAGGCAGCTAAAGTTGCCTTAAATGAAGCACTGCTTGACCCTTCTCAATTAGATCTTATTATTTATGGCAGTGCTCATATGGATCAAATGCCGACACCTTCGGTAAGGATACAAGAAGCTTTAGGTATTGCTCACTGTGCAGAAATTTCAGTTCATGCTAATTGTACATCAGCTTACAAGGCTTTATTATTAGCTCAGGATATGTTAAAAACAGGGAGATATAAAAATGCCCTGGTGTTATCTGCCAGTATATCCTCATCAGAGCTTAGAGCTGAGTATTATAACCAGCAACATCTGACAAAAGAAGGTATATTTTTGAGATACTTTTTAGGCGATGGTGCTGGTGCAGTTATTTTACAATCAGAAGAAACACAAACAAAAAACCAGCTTTATCTTACTCATACTTATATGGAATCAATTGGCGGTAATAAACCAGCTTGTATGGGTAATCAACGGCCTGCCTACTGGATGAATCCAAAAGAAGAATATGAGAAAGGCTATCATCATTTATCTCAAATGTTTCAGGACCAATTAAGATCTCATTTTCATGAAGATGACGGAACTGTTTTTTTTAAAGGGTTAAAAAGAATGATCAATCAATATCAGATTGACCTCTCTCATTTACGTTTTTTCCAAATCAATCTCCCTTCAAAACATATTGCAGATTTAATTATGGAAGAATGCCGTTCTCTTGGCATCCTGGCTAGTTCTTATTATACATCTATGTCAAAAATGGGATATTCTGGTCCGCCAATGGTTTTTATTTGTCTGGACAAAATTAGAAAAGAAGAGCAATTACAAAGCCAGGATCTTATCCTTAGCTTTGTAACAGAAGTCAGCAAATTTATGCAAGCTGGTTATACAATGATTTACCATTAAAAATTAGGAAATGAAATGGATAAACAAATAAATGTCATTGGTTTGATTGGCTCAGGAAAAATGGGTTTTGATATTTTTGATTATTTACTCAATTTTGAGTATGAAGTGGTCTGGATTTTAAGCCCTTCTGCTGATGCAGAAGCAATAAAAAATAAAATACAACGTAAAATTAATCGCAAAAATAAAAATTCAGCAAATCCTCAACAACCAATTTTTCAATTATCTAAAAACTTGAGTGATTTAAAAGATTGTGACATGATCATCGAATCCATTTCTGAAAATCAACAGCAAAAAACAGCTTTATTTGCCGAATTAAAAAATATTATCTCAGATCAATGTTTGCTCACTACGAATACCTCCTCTCTTAACCTGGAAGAAATTAAAAAAAATGCCCAAATAAAACAACCTATTTATGGACTCCATTTTTTTTATCCCCTCTGTTTAAAATCTTTTTGTGAAATTAATTTACCAGTTCAATATTTGCAGGATGATTTAATTCAGATAAGGTCTTTCTTAGAATCCATTCAGTTTTCATATTTGCAATTATTAGAAAAAGAAAGATTTATCATTAATAAAATTTACCTGGCAATACAAAATGCAGCTTTTCAACAGTATATTCAAACCAATATTACCATGGAGGAACTTGACGTGTTGATCAATGAAAACTTCTATACTGGTGGTGTTTTTCACTTTTTTGACCAGGTTGGATTAGACATTTTATATCAGTCAGTTCGTCAATATATTTCAGAGTTTTCAAATCCTCAAAGCTATAAAGATTTACTTACTGCACTTCAAAAAATGGTTGAATTTCAACGTTATGGAACAAAAAATCAAAAAGGATTTTATCGCTACCTGGATAATGATGATTTCCAAGCTTCTATCTTTAAAAAAAACAATTCTCAGTTTAATAAAAAGCAAACAATCCAATATATAAAAGACTCTGTTAATGATTTCCTAATGAATTTTATCAAAAAACAACAGAACTCTCCATTTTATTCAGAAAACTTCCTTTTCTTGTGGAATTTTTTTTTCAAAAATAATTGAAAAAAAAAAGTAATTATGTAATGATGGCTTCCTAACTTTGATTTTACTTTTCCGTTAACTGATAAAAAAATGAAAACATAATTAATAATGATTATTTAAAACAGAATATTGAAGTTTGTTAAAAAGGGACTATATTTTAAAGAAGTATTATGAGTAGAGTTTTTATCACAGGTATCAATATTATTTCCTCATTAGGCTTAAATTTAGAAGAGAACTGGCAAAATCTCATTAAGGGAAAATCTGGGGTTCAGATTATTCATCGATTTGATCCTCAAGAAACACAAACAAAAATTGCAGCACAACTTCCAGAACAGTTTGATGAATTTGCCCGTAATTTCATTAAAAAAAGGCATTTTTCTCAAATGACCCGAATTACCAGGGCAGGATATGTTTGTGCAAAAGAATTAATCAATCAAAGTCAAGTTAATACTGATGAATTAGATTTAACCCGCTGTTCCGTTATTATGGGAATTGTGAATTCGGGATATAATTCAACAGAACCGGTTGATGAAAAAAACCGTATTATTAAAGCCATGAGTAATGCTTTGCCAGCCTGGATTTCCATGGAATATCATTTTCAAGGCCCCTCATATAGTGTAGGTTGTGCTTGTTCCTCATCTGCTTTTGCCATATGCCAGGGATATGATTTAATCAAATATGGCAAAGCTGACTTAGTTATTGTTGGTGGAGCAGATTCGATTATCAATCAAGA
>JAKSBL010000187.1 GCA_022361115.1 Spirochaetota bacterium
AATCATTTATGAAGATGAATATCTAATCGCAGTCAATAAACCTGCCGGATTATTAGTTATCCCTTCAAAAAATTATAACAAACCAACACTGACAGATTTAGTGACCGATCATCTGCAAAAAAATACCAATCCAATCAAAGCGCACCCCTGTCACCGTTTAGACCGGGAGACATCTGGTATTACTTTATATGCAAAGGGTAAAAAAAAGCAGCAGGTGATTATGGAGCTCTTTCGTCAGAGACAAATAAAAAAGGAGTATCTGGCTATTTTGAATGGGTGTATCAAAAAGGCTGAAGGGACCATTAACTTTCCAATTGATAAAAAAGAAGCCATTACCAAATATCAGGTTATTACAAAAAATTCCAAGTATTCGGTTGTTTTAATAAACTTATTAACCGGTAGAACCAATCAAATCCGGATTCATTTTAATAGTATAGGCCACCCTCTGCTAGGGGATTGTAAATTTGGTATAAGAAAAGACTTCCATATAAAAATGAAGCGGACTGCCCTTCA
Source organism: Spirochaetota bacterium (assembly GCA_022361115.1). Classification (GTDB taxonomy): domain Bacteria; phylum Spirochaetota; class GWE2-31-10; order GWE2-31-10; family GWE2-31-10; genus JAKSBL01. The sequence continues at coordinate 514 of JAKSBL010000187.1, forward strand.
TGCATTAAAACTGGAATTCTCCCACCCTTTTACCCATAAATTATTAGAATTAGAAGCAGATGTACCGGATGATTTAAAAAAACTACTGGTTTAAAAAATTAATTAGTAACTGTATCAATAATTTCCCACTTGGTTTTATGGATCTTGTAAAATGTATTGGTTAATTTCAGAAAAGGCAAATCAGTATGACTATCTGAGAAACTAATGGAATGAGGCTTATCAATTTTATTCTCATCCATTATAGCAGTGATTCTCAAAATTTTTTCCTCTCCCTTACAATTTTCTCCATTTATTTTCCAGATACCTGGAGCAGTTTCCATTAATCGAGTCCCAAAAAAGTAATCTGCTTGAAAATATTCTGCCAGGTATTGAAAATAAAGATCAAAAGATGCTGTTGCAAAAACAATTTGATAACCCTGTTTTTTTCTTTCCTCAATATCCAGGGCAGCTCCGGGTTTTAATCCAGGAACAATATGCTTCTCTACCAGTATTTTTGAATTAATAAGCATTTGTTCTTTTGAAATTCCTTTTACGATCAACAGCCATTGCTCTTTGATATCTCTTAAGGATTCTCCTTTGAGAACTAAAAGAAGGGACTTTACAGAAAGCCAGATAAAAAGAAATATTTTGTAAGGTTTTTTACGAATAAAAAAAAGAATAAAAGTTAACATACTGTCAAAAGGGATGAGAGTATGATCAATATCGTATAAAGCTATTTTTTGTTTTTCCATAACTTAGTATAACATGAGCCTCTTGAAAAAATCAAGATTAGTCTTTGGAATTTGCAAACACCTCGCACCAAGGCATTATCTTTTTTCTTAATTATACAAAATATTATAGAAAAAATACTCTTTTTTATAAAAACTTTTATAATTATTATAGATCAGAGAACAGCTTTGACTAAAGCACCTTAACCCTATCAAAGTTATGAGGTGGTTTCAATATGCACAGAATCATTGAAAAAAATGGCTTAAAAACCAGTCCAGGTAATCCCTATCTTTTTGGAGCAGAAGTAAATGATGAAGGCTGCAACTTTGCACTTTTCTCAAAGCATGCAAAAAGTGTCTCGTTACTCTTTTTTAAACTCCCTCAAGACAGTGAGCCAACCCATATCCTTTCCCTGGATGAAGGGGAAAACAAAACGGGTGATGTGTGGCATATTTTTGTTTTTGATATTAAACCAGGTCAATTTTATGGTTATATTGTAGACGGCCCCTACTGGCCGGAAAAAGAGGGACACCGCTTTAATGAAAACAAACTCCTCATCGATCCTTATGCTAAAGCCATTACCGGAGAATATCATTGGGATAAAAAAGAGGCCTTTGGATACCGCTGGGATTCCATTTATGGAGATCTATCTTTTTGTCAGGCTAAAAACTATGACATTGTAGCAAAAAGTGTAGTTGTGGATAACTCTGATTTTGACTGGCAAGGCGATAAACCCTTGAATATCCCTTTAAAAGACTCCATCATTTATGAAATGCATGTAAGAGCCTTTACTATGGATTCAAGTTCCGGAGCAAAATACCCAGGAACCTATCGGGGAATTATTGAAAAAATCCCCTATTTAAAAGAACTGGGTATAACAACTATCGAATTGCTGCCCATACATTCCTTTAATCCTTTTGAGAATATCCGAATCAACCCTTTAACAGGCGAAAGACTCACCAATTTTTGGGGTTATTCCACACTTGGTTTTTTTGCCCCTCAATCCTGGTATGCAGAGGATCTAGATGGAATTAATGCGGTTTATGAATTTAAAGAAATGGTGAAAGCCCTGCATGCTGAAAATATCGAGGTTATCCTAGATGTTGTATATAATCACACTGCTGAGGGCAATGAATATGGCCCAACCATCAATTTCAAAGGGCTGGATAATTCTATATATTATATGCTGGAAGATGGCAGATATTATAAAAATTATTCTGGCTGCGGGAATACCTTAAATTGTAACCATCCTGTTGTGAAGCGGCTAATTAAAGACAGCCTCCGTTACTGGGTAATTGATATGCATGTGGATGGATTTCGGTTCGATTTAGCAGCTATTTTAGGCAGGGATAAACATGGTAATTGGCAGCCTGATTATTCTGTTTTATCAGAAATCAGCCATGATCCTTTTCTTTCTAATACCAAAATTATAGCTGAAGGCTGGGATGCCGCTGGTTTATATCAGGTGGGCGGTTTTCCTCCTGGTTGGGCAGAATGGAATGCAAAATTTCGGGATGACACCCGTGGTTTTGTAAAAGGCGATAGAGGATTAGCCAGTGAAGTCTCCAAGAGAATAACCGGTAGTGCTGATTTATTTTATTTTGCCTCCAGAAAACCCTATCACAGTATTAACTTTATCACCGCACATGACGGCTTTACCCTCAATGACCTGGTCAGTTATAATGAAAAACATAATGAACAAAATGGAGAAGAGAACTCCGATGGCCACAATCACAATATCAGCTGGAACTGTGGGGTAGAAGGGCCCACTGATGATCCGGAAATCCTGGCATTACGGGACCGGTTAATGAAAAACATGTTTACCATTTTGATGATAAGCCAGGGAACTCCCATGATACTAGCTGGTGATGAAATGAAGTACAGTAAAAAAGGCAATAACAATACCTATTGTCATGACAATTACTTAAACTGGATCGATTGGTCATTATTGAAAAAGCATAAAGAATATTTTGAATTTTGTAAATATTTGATTCACTTCCGGAGGCTCCATCCTGTATTAAAGAGAGAAGGATTTCTACTGGGTACGGATACAGCCGGCAATAATCGGCCCGATATTAGCTGGCACGGCATTAATATCAACCAACCGGATTGGTCCAGTCAATCCTTAGCTATTGCCTTTATGATGGATGGGGCCAGGGCAGAGACAGGAGCAGATGTAGAAGATAACAATATCTATGTTGCTATTAATTCTTATTGGGAAGATTTAAATTTCAACCTGCCTTTACCAGGAGAAAAAAAAATCTGGTACAAAGCTGTTGATACTTCTTTATCACCAGGTTATTTTCCTTTTAAAAAGGAAGAAAGAATACCTTCTTCGGTTATCAAAGTTTGTGCCAGGAGCATTGTGATTTTATTGGATAGGTGAAAATTAATTTTATTTTGTTTCATTATTTTTGTGTTGGATATCAGCTCCTTTTGAAATAAGATATTTACGAAAAGGCAAAAAAAAAGTCCTGAGAACAGGACTTTATATTTAGTTTGTGATAAATGACTTAATTATTGATTGGTATATTCTACCATTCTTTCAACAAGACCTTCCATGGTATTGATTTGAGCTAATTCATCTCGAGGAATTTTGATTTTCAATTCTCTCATGGTATTGGAGATAATTTCAACAATATCCAGACTGTTAGCACCTAAATCAAGCATAGATTTATCAATTGTTACTTCGTTTTCTTCAACTTCGTCTTCTAACTGTTCCAGGATATATTTTTTTAAAACAGCAAAAACTTCATCTTTAGTCATTTCTTCCTCCACCTTTTTTCTTCTGTGTTAGTATATAAAAAAAATCTATCCACAATAACAATCCATGGTAATAGATTATTTTGTCTTATACCACAATTTTTTAAAAAAATAAAGAGATAAACTACTTATTTTTATAAGTAGTGTACATTTTTTCGATTTTTTCTTTGACTTCTGGCTGATTAAAGGTAATTTTGTGCATAAAATCTTCATGAACCCGAGCTTCCTGTAATAATTGCCGTTTTTTAAGAGACAGAGAGTACTTGAGGGTAGTCAGAGTTCCTCTTGGTTTTTCTGCTATGATTTCAGCCAGTTCAATTGCCTTATCCATAACCTGATCTTTAGGTAAAACATAATTTACCTGGGATTTTTCTTTAAACACTTTCCCTTTATACATTTTACCGGTAAAGATCATTTCATTGGCAATAAAATCTCCTACTAACCATTGTAAAAGACGAGTATAACCCATACCAGGACTAAACCCAAAATCAGTAAAACCGCCGCCATACATCATTCGGTCTGCCATAATGATCATATCACTACACAAACCAACTACCAGGCCGCCGCCAACAGCTCCGCCTTCCATGGCAGCAATCGTGGGTACTGGTATTTGCAGTAACAATTCAGAAAGAACTAAATCTTTTACTGCTAAATTTCCCTCAAACAGCTTCATCAATTCACTTTTAGCAGCTCCACAACAAAATAAATCAGGTAAGCCTTTGATAATGATTGCCTTAAACTGTGTATCATTCTGCAAAATACTCAGTTTTTCAATCATCTCATTGATAAAATCTTCATGAAAAGTATTATTTTCTTTTTCATCATGCATATGAAAGATTCCAATATCCTTGGAATACTCTTTAATGGTAATTACACTCATGGATTAACCTTTACTACTATATTTTACTGCCCATTTTGGTTTTTCACCCTCCAGAAAATTACGAATGGTATTGATATTTTCCGGATTATTGAGTAAATCAGTTAACTGTTTTTGGGCAATATCTATTTTTTTCTCAATCTCATTGGCAGTTAAACGGTTTGAATACTCTTTAGTTAATGCCAATGCAGCAGGAGAGCTATACAAAAGTCTTTTTAAATAATCTTTTAATACCCGATTAATCTTGTCATCAGGAACCAGTTCATCCACCATGCCCATTTGATAAGCATGATCTGCAGCAATGGTTTTAGAAGAAAGAACTAAAAAGCGTGCTTTTTTGTAAGATATCCGATCCAATAAGAAGGGAAAAACATAAGCAGGGATGATACCAAAGAGAACTTCAGATAATCCAAAGGTTGAGCTTTCAGCAGCAATGATAATATCACAGGCTAAAGCAATGCCCATTCCACCTGCTAATACCTGGCCTTCTACTTTGGCAATAACTGGTTTTGGTGATTGATAAATGGTTGTTACCACATCCCGATAAGGCTGGCTAAAAGACTCTCCAATATTCCAATCCTGATTTTCCTGACCAGAGTTCATTAAAAATTTAAAATCCATACCCCGGCAAAAGATCCCCTCTTTCCCTTCAATAACGATTACCCGACATTCAGAAGAAGCAATGGCTTCCTGTAAATACTGATGGATTAAGGGAAGATTATCATTGTTCACAGCATTGCCGTTTTCCGGGTTATTCAGGATAATCCGGGTAACATAAGAGTTGATTTCTTTTAAAACAGAAAGCTCTGCCATATTAGCTCCACTCATATTTTCTGATAAAACCTTCAGCACCTCTTAATATGAGTAAGCCTTTACCTTTATAGTACTCATCATACCAGCCTTGAGGGTATTTCATATCGGTTTCAAAATCAGGTTTATCAGCATGAGAAGAACGTTTACGAGCTAAATTATCAAATTCTTCAACAGATAATTGTCTTCGTGCATCGAGATGGTCATCTATTTTTAAAGAACTAATGTATTCTCTAGCTTCTGGTAAAACTTTAGCACTATAAAATTCTGCACAAGAACCACTGCCATAGGAAAAAATACCAATTCTGTCACCGGCCTGTACCCCATCATCTTCCATTAACAGGCTGACTAAACAGGTATATACAGTACTGGAATATGTATTTCCAACAGATCGAGCTATTTTAAATGATTTTTCAACTTTTTCTGCAAAATTTTCTCTAATTTCTTTCTTTTTAATACCAGGATAATTTTCTTTTAAGATATTACCATGAGCCATTTTTACCAAACCACCAAAAGGTGTATGATAAACCACTCTTTTAAAGTAAGTATTAAAATCCAGATCAGATCCAACAACTTTTTTATAATGTTCCCAGGCACCATCAGCACATTCTAAATAAGCAAAAAGGGATTCCTGACCGTTGATGATATCCCAGGTAGATGTTGGACGAGCATAGTCAGTACATTCAAAAGTATAATATCCATTTTTACCTAATTCATACTCAACTACTTTAGGCTGGTCACTGATTAACATGGCAACCGCACCAATAGCCGGCACTTCTTCCCCTACTCTTCCTTCATGATCATAATTGATATCACTGGAAACAATCAATGCCTTTTTACCAGGAGCAACACCACTAGCAATCCAACCAATAGCCATTTGTACTGCACAGGTCGCAGCATAACAGGCATTTTTTATTTCAAAGTTACGAACCTGTGGTTTTAAGCCCAGGTATCGACAAACATAAGTTGAATTGGTTTTACAATAGTCCAAACCAGATTCTGTAGCAAAAATACAAAGCTCGATATCTTCTTTATCTTGTTCACTGATAATCGGTTTAGCAGCATTAACTGCCATGGTGATGACATCTTCATAATCTACGTTTTGTGATTTACTATCTAACAATAATTCTTCTTTAAAGAATTTTACATCACGGCCTCTGGCAACTGCTAATTTTTCTATATCCAAAACCAGGCTTCCGGCATAAACATTAATTTTTTCAATTCCGATTCCCATAATGATCTCCTATTTTTTCTTTTTTCTTTTTTCATCTTTTGGCGGAATAGTATCCAGACCACCAGTTACATAAAGAACATCACCATTTACAAAGGAAGATAATTCACTGGCTAAAAAAACAATCGCTTTACCAAACTCGTGGGGTTGGCCTTCTCTTTGCAACATAGAGAGACGAACAAATTGGTCTACAATCATTTCTGATGCATTGGCATCAGTTAATTCGGTTTTAAAATATCCGGGAACAATTACATTAGCATAAATATTTTTATACCCGTATTCTTTAGCCAGGGCTTTAGAAAAACCAATAATACCTGCTTTAGCAGCAGAATAATTGGCCTGGCCTGCAGAACCAACATGACAGATAGATGAAATATTAATAAATTTTCCAGCTTTGTTATATAAAAATTCTTCCAAAAAGGCACGACACACATGGAAAGTACCAGTCAGGTGGGTATCGATTACATCATCCCATTCTTCATCACTCATATGATAAATCAGGTTATCTCTTAAAATACCGGCATTATTTACAACAACATCAATAGTACCCATATCAGCAATAGCTTTTTCAGCTACTTCATTTACCTGCTTGGAATTCCGCACATCCAATTGGTAATATCTCATGGTTACATCAGGATTAATTTTTTTCGCCTGATCGACAGTATCGATAGCACCTTTTTCACTGTTAACATATGTAAAAGCAACATCTGCCCCTTGTTTGACCAATTCAAATACAGCTGCTTTACCAATACCCCGGGAACCACCGGTTAAAAACACTTTTGTTCCTTTTAAAAGCATAAATATATCCTTATTGCAATAGTTTTGACAATTTTTTTCCCATAACTAATAGCATAATGAAAAGCATTTGTCGAGCTTGTTAGCAAAAAAAAGTCGCGAATAACCAGTTATTCACTAATTTGAATCTCATATTCCATTTTAGCTACATGAGAAATGGTTTGATAAATAGAACAGTATTTCCCAGCTAATTCAGCTGCCTGTTCCAACCCTTTTTGCTTTTCCACATTAACCCCAAAAACAATAATTTCCAATTTTACCCATTCCAGAGTCGTTGGGACCTCCTCTTTTTTCCGTCCTGTCACCTGAATTTCCACAGAAGAAAAATTAATCCGTTTTTTTTCTGCAATTTCCAAAAAAGTGGCATAATAACAGGAAGCTAATGCTCCTAATAACAGATCATAGGGAGCTAATTCATCCTCCTCAATCCCAATTTGCACACTGCCTCGAGCAGTTTTTACTTCTCCTTTAAATTCTCCAATTTGAGTATGTTGAAAAATAGTTGTAATTTTCTTTTCAGACATAAATTTACCTTAATTTAATTTGATTTTTTCTGATTGTAACATAGAGATAGAGATTGATCAATGATCATTCCCAGAGAAAATAAAAACAGGGGTAATTGAGAAAACTGCCCTTCTAACCAGTTACCATTTACTGGTTAAATGAATAATATCATAGTATCCCTGTATTCCTTTTAAAGTAGCCTGAATTTCATCTATTTCCCACTGATAGGTATTGATCAAACTTTTTATACCAGGTTCTGAGTATAACTCCTGCGATAGCATAATATCCTTTCCTCCGGATAACCCTTGAATTCTTGCAGCAATGTTTACTGTTCGCACAAAATAGTCCAGCCTATCATTGGAAATCACAGTGCTATAAAGAAAAGCATTTAAAACTTCATGATGATCTAACTTCCAGATATCAGCAATTCGATAAGGGTGAAATTCTATATAATCTAGGAGCTGGTGATTTTTCAATATAGTCATAGATATTCTTACAAATTTTATCAGATACCCCGACTTTCTTCAGATCAGCTAACTTAGAATTTAAAAGATCAGAGTTCATCAATATCTCCTCATAATTTATTAGCATTATATTGAGTTTAATGAGGAAATAAAAATAAGTCAATATGCTGGAAATTTATGAAAAGATGTATATAAATTGAAAAAAAAGGAATTTTCAACTTTATTTTATCCTGCAATTATGCAATACTTACTATCTAAGTAGTAACCTTAAACAAATAAAAAATCAGGTTATTTTTCAAAAGTATAAAAAATTTTTCTTATCTGTCATTACAAATTTAAATGAATACTTTTGATATAATGTAACTAATGGAAAGGAATGAATAATGGAAAAAAATTATCTTGGCTTATTAGAAAAAGTAAATCGAATTCATGATTTAGAAAAAACAGCAGCTGTTCTAATGTGGGACAAAGAAACTTATATGCCGGAAAAAGGGCTACAAACCCGTATTGATCAACTGACTACCCTGGACCAATTACGACATGAATTGTATACTTCAGATGAATTTGGAGAATATCTCGAAAAAGCGGCTGCAGAAGTAAAAGATTTTCCATATAATAGTAATGAAGCCAGCTTGATAAGATTCATAAGAAGAGATTATGCAGATGAGAAAAAACTAACTGCAGATTTTGTGAAAAGAAGATCTGAAGTCAGTAGCAATGCCCGTCAAGCCTGGGTAAAAGCCAGGGAAGAAAATGATTTTTCTCACTTTCAACCTTGGTTGGAAAAAGTAGTTGAACTTTGTCAGGAATTAGCAGAATTATACGGCTATAAAGACAATCCCTATGACCCTTTACTGGGCAAATTTGAATTCAGCATGACAACAGCAGATGTTAAAGATATTTTTGATAATCTCAAAGCTGAACTAGTCCCCATCCGGGAAGCAATAGAAAAAAACAAAGATAAAGTAGATGACAGCCTGGTTCACCAAAACTTTCCTATTGAAAAACAGAAAGAATTTGCCCGTTATATTACCAGTTCAATTGGCTATGATTATACAAAAGGCAGACTGGACACTGTTGTCCACCCATTTTGCACCAACTTTTCTCAATATGATGTAAGAATTACTACACGCTGGTATGCTGATTTTCTCAATCCGGCACTCTTTGGTGCATTGCACGAATCAGGCCATGGTTTATATGAACAAGGAACTCATCCAGATCTCTACAGGACACCTCTAGCTAGAGGAACTTCTCTGGGGGTCCATGAATCCCAATCCAGAATGATTGAAAACATCGTAGGCAGAAGTTTAGGTTTCTGGAAAAAACATTTTCCAAAATTACAAACCCAATTTCCACAAGCTTTAGAAAAAGCTACTGTCGAAGAATTTTATCAAGGGATCAACAAAGTACAGCCTTCATTTATCCGTGTAGAAGCAGATGAGCTAACCTATAATTTTCATATCATTCTCCGTTTTGAATTAGAACAGGAAATGCTATCAGGAAAACTGGCAGCCAGAGACCTGCCGGCAGCCTGGAATGAAAAAATGCAAAATCTCCTGGGAATTACCCCTCCAACCGACACTGAGGGCTGCTTACAGGACGTACACTGGACCCGACCTGGTTTTGGCTATTTCCCTACCTATGCCCTGGGTAACCTTTATGCTGCTCAATTTTATGAAGCTGCCATATCACAACACCCAAATATTACCACTGATTTAGAGTCTGGAAACACAACATCATTAGTTGCCTGGCTAAAAGAAAACATCCATCAACACGGCAGAAAATTCACTCCGGTAGAAATAGCAGAAAAAGCCACAGGCCAAAAACTGAGCCATGAAGCATTTATTAAATACATAAAAACCAAATATGGAAAACTCTATAATTTTTAATCAGTCATAAATGCAGCAGCACTCTTTTTTTAATGACTAAATTCATACTTTTCCCAGCTTTTTTTATTATTTTTTTCAAAAATAATATTCTTCTAAAAAATCTTGACTTTAAATTTTAATAGGTCAAAATAGCAGATAACTTTGAAAAGGAGAATTTCATGAAACAAATGAAAAAAACTTTACTTGTGTTATTGATTATAACACTTGTAGTACCACTGTTTTCAGTTACAGTTCAAAAAACTGATTATCTTAAAAATGTAAGAGATCAAATTGTTTTTGATGAACTGACATTAGAAGAAAAACAGATTATGGCAGAGCAGGCTCAGATTTTTTTAAAAGACCTGTATGTACACCGGTATCACAAAATGGATTATTATTATAATCATAAAGATCCGGTTACTGAAATGGAAGAAGTTGTTAATACCATCGGAGATATGACAACTGCTGAAATGGAAGAGGCAATTTACAAAATATTTGTTGCCCAAAGGGATTTACATCTGAATTATATCTTTCCTAATCCTTATGCAAATTATAAGGAATTCCTGCCTTTTACATTTACCAGAACTGCTGATTTTATCAATTTTTTTCAAGTTCGAATTAATGCTGTTCAGTCAGAAATATTTGCAGAATATTTTCCTGACCTGAGAGTTCCTGAAATTGGTGACCAGGTTTTATCTTACAACAAAATGCCTATCTTAAAAGCAATCCGTGAACAATTTAATACAGCTCAGGGAGCCAATTTATTTGGTGGATTTAGCAGAGCTTTAGGCCAGATGACATATGTACCTAATCATCTGCATATGGTACCAGAAGAAGATGAAGTAGAAATTATTTTAAAATCAGCTTCGACAGGTGAAATTTATAAAATTACTGTTCCCTGGTTAGCTCAGTGGACTGAAGAATCAGCAGATAAATCACTTTTTTACCGAACCGGACCTGAATCAAAAGATTCTAAAAAAAGAAAATTTACCAAAGAAGACTTTTATCAATCTGTTGATTTATGGCAGGAAAGCTACAATGAATTTATCAAAGAAATCGGATTAGTACCTAAATCTGTTTTTCCCTCTAATGATTCAAATGAGCCTGTTGTAAAATGGGGGATTATTGAAAATCAATCAGGAAAATTTGCCTACTTAAATATTCAAAGCTTTGTTCCGGAAACAGGGACAGAAAATGCCATTAACGAAATTATCCGTTTAGTTAATGAAGAATTTGAAAGTACAGATGGAATGATTATTGATGTTAGAAATAATGGTGGTGGAAGTATCATTTTTGCTGATAAACTATCTCAATTATTTATGCCTGGTGAAGCACAAGTCATAAGAGCCAGATTATTAAACACTGAATTAAACCACTATATTTTTAATGAATCTTATTTTCAATATGTTGCTGGTGCCGGCTGGCAAGATGCTATTAATGCAGTTGCAGGCACCAATGAAATTTATTCTCCAACTGTAGCATTTACAACTGATGAAGAAGCAAATGATCTGGGACAGGTTTATTATAAACCAGTAGTTGTCTTAAATAACGCGAGAAGTTATTCTGCTACCGATTTATTCTCCTGTGCAATGCAGGATAATGAAGCAGCTGTGATTTTTGGTGAAGATCCCAGAACGGGTGCCGGCGGAGCAAATGTAATCACTCATGCTTTATTTAATTATTATGTAGGTGCTCCTTTTGAAACCATGCCCTTAGATCACAGAATGCGTGTTTCCTGGAGACAGAGCGTACGCTTTGGAAAACATGAAGGCGACTTAATCGAAGATTATGGTTGTGTTGCTGATTTAGATGCAAGCCTGAGATTATCTGATCTTTATGATGGCGGTGAAAGTCAATTAAGTAAACTAACTACGAATCTGGCTATCCGATCATTTTTTTATCAATCTTCAGTTGATGCAGATGATGATGCCACTCTTTTATATATGAATAAAGATAATTTAAAAATTGGTATAACCGTTAAAAATACAGAAAACATCAATGTATTTATCAATGGCGAGTTATATGAAACCATTTCCGCTAGTGCCTATTTTTATGAAGAGCATTTTGATATTGAATTACCAAATACAATTGAACCAGGACAATTGCTTTCTGTGACCTTAACAGGCACCAACTGGTTTAATGAAACTGCCTGGAATATGAAACGGCAGATTGTTGTTCTTGATGAAAAAGTTACCATCGATGAAAACGGATTTGATATCGACTTTGCAACAGCCGATGAAATCTCTCCGGTAACCGTTATCAATTTTGGCAATGCACCTGAATCCGGCTGGAATTTAAACAAACCATACCTGGAAGTAGGATACAATCCTCAATATGATAATTATGTTGATACTGATGCATTATTATTAGTTGACTTAATTAGCAGGGATACAGCACAGCTTTCCTTTACAATGGAATTTGATACTGAACAGGATTATGATTTTGTTGAAGTATTTGTAACTCAAGGGGACTCTAAAGAACTGCTTTTTAGAGAAAGCGGAGTCCAGGCATCAGAAACCTTTACTTTTGATATCAACAGTTTTGCGGGAAAAGATGACGTGATTGTTCACTTTAGATTTGTAACTGATACTAATACAACTGCACAAGGTGTACGATTATCAGGATTTTCAATTAAGTAGTAAGCGGAGTTTTAAGTTTTTTAAAAATAAAAGGGCTGGGTCAAAAGTATTTGATCCAGCTTTTTTTTGTAAATTTTGTTATACTGTTTTTTATGAACAAAGATATAAACAAAAAACCAGTTTTCAAAGAATACATAATGGATCAACCATTGTTATTTCCTCCAAGCTTAAGCGAGATGATCCCAGAAAACCATTTAGTTAGAATAGTCAACCACTTTATAGATCAAATGAATATTGATTCTCTTATTGCTACTTATAAAGGCGGAGGTAGCAGCAGTTACAATCCTCGAATGCTTTTAAAAGTAATCGTTTATGCTTATACTCAAAAGATTTTCTCTTCCCGTATGATTGCCAAGTATTACGAGAAAATATTCATTTTATGTGGCTAAGGAGATAGGATACTAAAAAAGTGGGGAATAGTTATTACCCGTGACACCTAAGTGCCGTTGTACGGAGTTTGTCATGTTCACAATATTAATAATATCTAAAAATTATCAAATTAATTAATCCAGTAATTGCAGATCCTGCTATTATAAAAAAAGAATTAATGCTTTTAAATACATTAGAATTCCACATACGAGCAATTAAATGAATAATTAAATGCAATATACTAAAAATATTTATTATAATCCATAAAAGAAAATTGTTAAAATTTATTGTAGTCCAAAAATAATATAAACATAATAAAGTAATTGGTATGTGCAAATAAAAAAATATTAAAAACTGAGTAGAATCTTTCAGCTTATTAATGAACTTGAACATTTTCCATTCACCTCTGTAAAAAGCATCATATTCATGCATAATTAGAAACATGACATTTAAAGAAGTAATAATTACTATTAAACTTTTCATCTATTCTCCACATGAATATAATGATTAAAGTGAAAAATCTCGTACAACGTTTCCAGTTTTTACGAAGCTAGCCGACCAAAGGGAGACCAATTTTGTAAAAACTGTGTTGTGTGATGTCCACTCCGCCTTTATTTAATTATATTACTAATTTCATTCTTGATAAATTGTATTACATTTTTATCCTCTGGGCAAATTATATCAAATAATTCAGTGGTAATTCTATCGTATAATTTTAAACCAGCAATAACTCTTTCTGAAATTGTAGATTTATCTATCCCAAAAGCAATTTTGCTTAAATTATAAAAATCATTATCATTTTTATAATAATTGATAATTTGTTCAAAAAATGTATTTTCACCATATAATAGAATACCTTTTTGGATTCTAATAATATTAAATATACCAAAAGTTAATCCGTGTAGACCATTTAACATTCGACCAATATCGTTAATCAATAATCCCTGAATTGCTTTTTGAACTTCTTCAATCCACCCAACCATTTCTTTACTCGCAATGAAATTGGCTTTTTTTTGAATTTCATTTGTCCATTTAAATTCCTTAGCTTTAAGGATTAGATTATTTAAATATTTATTATGATCAAATAATATTTTAGCTGTTTTTAGACCATAAAGATATTCTGTAATTTCTTTTGGATTCGAAAAAATATTTGCAACAGTTTTAGTATTTAAAAATGATATTACAACATATTTATTATCAATAAAATTAATAATTGCTTTTTTTTCTGTATCATTATCTTTTAAAAAACAAACAATATCTACATCACTATACTTTTTCTCATCTCCCCTGGCATAGCTTCCCATAAGTGCGATAGCATTATAATCTTGTTTTTTTAATTCTTCTATTTTTTTTAAAATACATTTATCTAACATTTAACTCTTCTTTAGGTGGAGTGGATTTCACACAACAATCAGAGCATAAGAGCAGTTGCAATCGTATATGTCTGATATACTGACAATTATTATAAACGAGAAATATTTATCTTGCAACCATCAATATTATTAATATTATTCAAAAAAACAATGAGAATTATTATGAGACAAATTAAATCATATTATCCCCAACAATCCTATTTTATTGCATTTAATCCATATAAGTCTTTTAAAGAAACGTCTTTAGTGATGACGATTCATAATGTTATTGAAAAAAAATCCATTTCCAATTTTTTACAGCAAATGAATAACCAAAAAAAGGGATGTAAATCATACTCTCCTGAAATTTTATTAAAAATACTGTTGTCAAATAGATTCTAATAAATATTTACATAATTAAATAAAAACATTACCAAAAATAGTCAAATGAATAAACAGTTTTATATTTGCCAAAAGGATTAAATAAATACTTGATCATTTCATTCCTTACATAAATATAATCTCCATTACTATTAATAATCTTTATTGATTTATAATAAGGACTTATATAATGTTTTATTGTATTACTTTTCAATCCTAATAAAAGTCCCTCGTCTTTTGATAATTTATACAGAATTTTATTATTCTCTAATTTCACCTTATTTTCTTCAATGTCAGGAAAGTACCAATTTGAGATATCATCCAGTTTAACATTATTTTTTAAGCCTATAATTGCTAATGTCTGAAAATTATGAATATCAGGAATAATATTTTTATTAACATAATCATTGAATATTTTAAATTCACTTTCAGTAATATTAATTTCTTTATCTATGTGTAACTCCAATTCTAATATTAAATCATTGTCTGATCTATTATTAATAACTAAAAAA
>JAKSBL010000097.1 GCA_022361115.1 Spirochaetota bacterium
AGTTGCTGCTCCCGGCCGGCCATACCCGACATGCTGCAGCCGCAGTCGATGTGCACGCGTCCGCGAACCAGATTCAACGCGATCGCCGCGGTGTAAGCGCCAAGCAGGATCGCGCTCCCGATGGCCGTGTATTCCGTCGCCATCGACAGCAGCCACGCTGTGCCGAGGACGCCCTCGACGGCCGCCACGACGATGCTTACCGGGGCAATCATTGCGGCCGGTAAAAATATATTTTCCTTTTGATAAGCGAAAAAAACGACCAAAGCGGATTAACTCAAATAGTTCCGGTTGATTAAACAAGTGATCCTCATAAATCCACTTTAATCTCTTGCTGTAATGGGGGTCGGTTAATCTACATCCACCAGCTGGAGAAGGATAGTCATTAATAGACAATTGGCTGGCTAATTGTATTTGTCTTTTTCTACCCCGCCCTTCAATCGATTCCATAAGTGACCGTTTTATCCAACCAGATGTTTCTGGAATGGTTGGCGGTAATACCTGGCCAGATAAAGGCCGGACTACATACCCCTCCAGACCAGATAGTTTCTCGACCCTTCTCAAGGCAATCTTAATTTGAGACATGGGACGCTGCCCTTTCACCTCACCAGTTACAATGAATGCTGCCTGATACTCTTTCATTAATTCTCCTGCAGTTTTAATCATCAGAGCATGACAATCAATACAGGGATTCATATTTTTTCCAAAACCACTTTTGGGGTTTAACATCATCTTGCGATGAGCTTCTTTAAAATCTACATAAACCAGATGAGCACCTAATTCAGCGGCAATTTTTTCCAATTGGCCATTTTTTCCCCCAAAAAAATAAGAAACAAAATTAAGAGCAATCACCTCGATGTTTTGCATTTGCATTAACTTAATCGCTAATGTACTATCCAGACCTCCAGAAAAGAGTGATAGAGCTTTCATAGTTTACCTTGTTATAAAAATTAGGGATATATTGATAGTAACAGGTCAATTCCTGTTTTTTTTAAAACACGATACTTTTCACCTTTGCTAACTAATTGATTAAAATCCACCTTTTTTGTCCCATAGGTAATAATTTTTTTAGAATGAATAGCATAGAGGCAATAGTGAACTTCTTTCAGCAGTATTCTCAATCTTCCCTGTTCATCTATTGATTGATAATTAGCTTTGATTAATAAAATAGAATCAGCACTTCCAGATTCGGCAATACTGATAAATGGGCGGTAGTTGAGGTTTTCAGAATTAAAGGAAAGGGGTTTATCTGGCTTTATATCAAAAATGATATAAGGTTTTTCCCACAGTGCATTAATAACCCCATCTGTAAAAGGAGTTTCAATAATTTCATGATTTTCGTTGTCACTTTCTTCAACCACCACTAATGTAGTGTTAATACTATTAAATGCCATGAGTAATCCTGGCATAAAAAAAAGGGCGAATAATTTAAGAAATTTTCTCATTGATTTCTCTTCTCATTGATTTACAGTCAAACTGCGGCATTATACAATAATTATCGACATTAATCAATTTTTCAAAATCATCGACAATTGAAAAAATATATTTTAATATAAAAGTACTGTCAATAGTTTTATAGAAAATATAAAAAGTTAAAAATGATCACCGACCAGGGAAAGCCGCTGGCATTCCCTGGTCGGTGATCATTGAAATATATTATTTACCGAGAATTTTTTGATGAAAAGTAAATACTTTTGATCTTACTATTATAAATATAAGGAGTTGATATGAATGAAATGAAATCAAGAGTTACCTTAAAAGATAATATGCATTTTGATGCAGAATTAGAGGGGTTTCACTTTAATATTGATGCTGACCCTCAATTTGGCGGCACTAACCAGGGTCCCAAACCAAAAGGACTGGTTTTAACTGCTCTATGTGGTTGTACAGCAATGGATGTAATCAGTATATTACGAAAAATGCGCGCAGAACCTGAGGAGTTTTGGGTAGAAGCTGAAACAACGCTAACGGAAGAGCATCCAAAAGTATACCAGCAGGTAATCATTACTTATCATTTTAAAGGCGGTAAAGTAACAGAGGAAAAGGCACGCAAAGCAATTGAAATGAGTCAGGATAAATATTGTGGTGTGAATGCCATGCTGAAAAAAGCAACAACCGTGGATTATAAAATAATTATAGAATAATTCCTAAACCAATAGATAGGGTTAAGCCACTTAAATCAATATTCCAGTCTTCTTCAAATTTACTATTGTGAATATATCGATAACCTATTTCTCCAAATGCATTAAAATTTTGCTGAATGTGTGCTGAAAAACGGATAAAAGGCATTAAACTAAATGTATCAACCCGGTAATCCAGCTCACTATCGGGTGAAAAAAAAGCACCAATTAAAAAGCCTGTGTGTATTCCCAACCGCCTGATGTTAAACTCGGCTTGAAATCCTGTTGAAAATAGAAAAGGAATCAATAAGTTACTGCTTTGGTAAGCAAAATAGAGATCAAATTCAATGACTGGTTTAAAAAATACAACTGTTACTGGAAATTGTGCTCGTATCCCCAGATAAGGATATACATTGACAGGATAATCTTGATCGATTTCAGTTATTGCATCAAATGATAATCCAACTGTTCCCAATATTTGTATATCCAGGTCAATCTTTCTTAACTTCTGAAAATGAATCGGCACCTCAGAATTTTCTTCAACAAGCTTATCTCTGATTTGATCCTGTAGTATGAGCCCAAGAGAATAATCAAAATCCACTTTAATAATTTGAATTAAAGTAGTTTTTTTCCTGGAATTTGCAGAATCGGTATGATAAGCAATATAAAAATCCCCCCGCTTAATCCCATCTACATAACCACCTTTTAGTCGAATAAATACTTTTCCTACTTTTTCAACAGCATAAAAAGGCTGCAAATAAGCTGAATGATTCAACAAATTGGTAAATTTTCTCCTCATCAGTGCCCGGGCTTTTGTTGATATATTTTGTTGTTCATTATTCGCCACCATTTCAATATTAAAAACTTCTTCATTGATAATGGCTTTATTCTCAACATCAATGATTACAACTTTTAAATCAAATTTAATCCAGTCCCGTTGAATAGAGGAATCATAAAAATCTTCTTTTTTTC
>JAKSBL010000365.1 GCA_022361115.1 Spirochaetota bacterium
AAAGTGAAATAATTATTTAATTTACAATAAGTCTGCTTAAATATTTTAAATTTTTTGTTATAATATCCTACTGTTTTTAAGAATATGTATATTTTCTGCAAAAACTAAAACAAGTTTTCATATTGCATTAAGAATATATAATGACAAGGATCATAAAAAGTTGAAATTTCGACAATTGGGAAAATCTGAACTGGCCGTTTCTGAAATAGGTTTAGGCACCTGGCAAGCAGGTGGCATAGGCTGGACTCTTGCCGGTACTAAGCAAATATTGTCTGTCATTGAGTATTCCATTCAGCAGGAAATCAATTTTATTGACACAGCACCCATATATGGTTTTGGTCAATCAGAAATCCTTTTGGGTGAAATTATTCCTCAATATAGGAAAAATTTAGTGATTGCTACTAAATGTGGTTTGGTTTGGGATGAAAATAAAAAGGTTACACATAATCTGAAAACCGATTCTATCCTTAAAGAGTGTGAAGCTAGTTTAAAAAGATTAAAAACTGATTATATTGATTTATATTATATACATTGGCCATCTCCTAATGACTCATTAAGAGAGAGTTTTAAAGCTTTAAACAAATTAGCTGAGAGCAAAGTAATAAAAGGAATCGGTGTTAGCAATTTTGATTTAGGATTATTAAAAAAAGCAAATGAATTTACAGACTATCTATGGGCAATACAACCTTTTTATAATATGTTTGCCCGGGGAATTGAAAATCAAATTGTACCATTTTGCAAGCAAAATCAAATATCGGTAATTCCCTATAGCCCTCTCTGTCAGGGATTATTAACAGGTAAAATTGGTCAAGATTTCCTTTTGCAAAAAAAAGATGCTAGGAATTCTAATGTTAACTTTACTGATCGAGACCGATTTGAAAGAAATTTGGAACGGGTTTCCCGGTTGAAAGAAATTGCTGATAAAAGGTCAGTTGATTTAGTTCAGCTGGTAATTGCCTGGACACTTGGACAACCATCTATTGATTCAATTATTGCCGGAACTCTTTCACAGGATCATATTCAGGTTAATCTTGGTGCACTAGATCTTGATATAAATAAGGAAGAATTAGAAGTAATTGATAATATTATCAATGATTCAGAATTAAAAACTCTAATAAGTTTTGCTCATTGATGTGAATTTTTAACTTTTATTCAATTATTCAATAATAATAATTGACTTTCTCAATATTACTCATTAAAATGACCCATAGGTGAACAAAATGGATAAAAAGAATGAAATTAATAATCCTCGTGAAATTTTTTCTCATGAATACACCATTATTAAACGTATTCATCAGTCTTTAGAAAAAATAACTAATTTAGGGCAGTTAAAGGAAGAATATAAAATCTTAGGACATGAATATGAGGCTCTATTGAAATTAGTTCAAAATATTACTATATTAGGAGATTCTTATTATAAAAAATTACACAAATTGAAACAAGAATTACAGGATCAACAAAAAATCATTGAAAAACTTACTAATAAATAATTATTAATTTTAATACAAAATTCTTATGCTCAATATTGGGAAAATTTTATTTTTTTTATTATAATATTAAAAGATTTATTATAAAATTACGTTAAGTCAATAATAGTATTGGAAACCATAATGGATAATCTGTATATAGAACCAACTCGATCATCTCCGGAAGTCAATTTTGATGATCAGCAGTGTATTCTTAGCATTAATGGAAAATCTTATCCAGAAAATGCAGCTAAATTTTATGAACCTGTTCTTAGCTGGATCAAATCGTATATAAATGAACTAAACCAGGAATTGACAATAGAAATTTATATTTCTTATTTAAATACATCCAGTTCTAAAATTTTTATCTCTCTTTTTGATTATTTAGAAGACGAATATAAAAAAGGAAAAGGTATTGTCATAAAATGGTATTATGAAGAGGAGAATGACATTGCTTTAGAATGTGGTGAAGAGTTTAAAGAAGACCTTAACCTTCCTTTTATGATTTTGGAGAAAAAAAGGTAAAATATGGCTAGTTCAAAAGAAACTAAAAATAATCTTTATGAAACAGAAGAAGAAATACTTTCTCAAGCATTAGAGATTTGCCATAATCAGGAGTACTCTCAATCCCCCCTTTTTGCCCATTTCAAAGTATTGACCAGTTCATATAGAAAAATACTGAAAATGTCGAAGAAGCTGACTCGGATTAGTGATATGCTGGAAAACTATCTGTCAGAGACATTAGCAGAATTAGAAGAAGCTAATGAATTAAAATCGCATTTAATGGATATTTTAGTTCATGACTTAAAAAACCCGCTCTCCAGTATTTTCGGGATCTCTCAATTAATCATAAAAAAAACAGAAAATAACCCAGAATTATTAGAAATGGGACAGCTCATTTATGATTCTGCGAGAAAAATGAATGATATGATTACTGGTATTCTTGAAGATACAAAAAAGGAACACGGCAAAGTTAAGTTGAACTTCTGCAAAGTAGATTTGATTAATATTATTTTTAAATCAATTCAAAATATGAATATTTCAGCTAATAATAAAAAACAAAAAATCCATTTTGATTTTAATAAAAGTGATCAATATGAAGTTAATGCTGATTCTGTTGTTTTAGAAGATATAATGGATAATTTACTTAGTAATGCAATTAAATTTTCTCAATACAATAAATCTATCTGGATTGAAGCCGGCAGAATAAAGGATAATATCTATTGCAGCATTAAAGATGAAGGACCGGGTTTTACTGAGGTAGATAAGAACGAAATATTTAAGAAATATCAAAAATTATCTGCAAAGCCCACTAATAATGAATCATCAACAGGTTTAGGGCTTTATTTAATTAAAAAATTCATTGAACTCCACAACGGTGATATATTTTTAGAAAGTGAACCAGGTCAAGGGGCCACTTTTACTGTTGAATTTCCTGCCTATCAATAAATGACGTCACAAATTCATACCAAATGGACTATAAATTCATACCAAAAGGTATATAGCAAAAAAGTGGTTTTGATGGTAACTTTAGTATAGAAAGAAATATGCTGGAGGTATAAAATGAGCGTAGCCACTTTAGTAGGAAATTATGAAAAGAATATTATGAAATTAGCAGAAAAAAATGGTATAGAGTTTGAACTGATGTTAGATAACTGGAAACAAAAATATGAAATATTTGATTCTATTACTGATGATGCAGGTTTAATGGAAGAATTTGAAGAATTTGATAAAGATAACGATATGCCATTAGTAGCATTAACGGTTAATGGTTCCATTATTATTGCTTCAAAGCCTGATGAGATGGGCAGCCGTAAAGTTCGCTACTTAAGTATCAAATTAAGAAATGATGAATCAAAAAATGTACCAGAGGTTTTTAATGGAAAACTCACCAAAAATGTTCATGTTGGTGATGCAGCAACTTTTGATGTTATGGCTAGTTCTGGTGTTATTGCTATGAAAGGGGCTGATGATTTTGAATTCGAAGAGTTTGAAGAAAAAGCAGAAGAAATTACGGATCAAGTAACCAAAGTATTTGAACAGCTGGATGATGAGATGATCACAAAACAACTAGAATTTGCTGATGATTAATTTTTTTCACATTCCTGAGTAACCCCCCCCATTTTTAAAGTGGGGGGGTTTTTTATTAATGATTGACTTTCTCTTTAAAATTCGGAATAAAAGTTCTTGACTTTTTATTAGTAACTACTATAATAACTACTAATTAGTAGTTATTATAGTAGTTACTAATAAACAAAAGGGAGTTAGAATATGAAAATCAATTGGTCTGTTTTAGATAAAAGTTTTCCTATCATGTTGGGATATTTTACTGTAGCCTTTGCTTTTGGTATTTTATCAAAAACCAGTTCCATTACTTTATTAGAAAGTATTGGCTTTTCAGCCATTGTTTTTGCCGGTGCCAGTCAATTTATGGCTCTCAATATGTTTTTAATGAAAAGTGGGGTTATTGAAATCATTATTGCTGCCTTTTTAATGAATTTTCGTCATTTTTTCATGAGTGCTGGTATTGCAGAAAAACTGGAAAATAAATCTTTAAAATGGATTCCTGTCCTGGCCTTTGGGATAACAGATGAAATTTATGCAACTACCATATTAACTGATGCCGATATCAATAACAAACAGCTTTTTTTAATGCAATTTACCGCTTATAGCTCCTGGGTTTTAGGGACTATTGTTGGATTTTTAACTGGTTTTCTTTTACCCCCTTTTATCCAAGAAGCAATGGGTATCACTTTATATGCACTTTTAATTGCCATTATCATTCCTGGAGTAAAGAAAAATTTTATCCATTTGGGATTAGTCGTTGCTGCAGGTCTATTTAATACTTTATTAACTTATTTAAACTGGTTCTCCTCAGGTTGGAATATTGTAGTCACCATATTGACAATTACTACATTAGCAATGTTTATTCCTGATTTTCAAAATAGTGAGAAAAAACAATTATCAAGTGAATCAACTGAATTATAGAATAAAGGAGATTTTATGTCTAAGATTACCTGGATTATTATTGGAATGACTGCAGCTACTTATCTGGTAAGATTAACTCCCTTTTTATTGTTAAGGAAAATCAAAATCAATGATCGGCTAAAAAAGTTTTTAAATTATGTTCCCTATGTTGTGATTGGAGCATTAATTTTTCCCAGTGTTTTCTATTCTGTCCCAGGTTCAAAGTTAGCAATTTTAGGAGCAATGGTTTTTACCATTATTTTTTCCTGGTTTTGCAGGCAGCTAATCTGGCCAGTTTTAGTTTCAGTAATTATTGTACTAGGTATTAATTATATGTTATAAAGAAGCAACTGAAATAAGTTAAAAAATCTACTATTTTGAGGAACAAAGGTGAATACAGAAATTATTGAAAAAATGAAAGAGCTTGGTTTAAATGAATATGAAGCAAAAGCTTATCTTGGATTATTAAAAGATAATCCAGTTAATGGATATACTCTTAGCAAAAATACCAGTATTCCCCGTTCTCGGATTTATGAAGTTTTAGAAAACCTTAAGGCAAAACAATTCGTATTTGAAGAACAGAGTGAAAAATCATCTCTTTATTTTCCAATAAAGCCTGATGATCTTGCCCAAAAAATGGAAAAACATTTTCAATCCACTATTTCTAAAGTTGCTAATTACACAAAGCAAATTTATTCAGAAAAGACTAGTGTAAATCATTTACTAGCTATAAAAGGAAGAAAACAAATTTTGGAATTTATCAACCGGATGATTGGTAAAGCTAAAAAAAGTATTTCTCTGTTTGTTTGGGAAGAAGAAATCGATTTATTAAAAACCTCTTTGGATAAAGCTTTGTTGAGAGGGATTAATATAAAAGGGATGTTTTTTGGAAAAAATAATCCATACAAAGAACTGATTATCCACCGACGTATTAACAGGTATATTGCTGAAAAAGATGAACGGTCAACAATTGTCGTGATAGATAATAAAGAAGTCATGTTAGGGGTGATATCCAGGGGGGAAGAGAGCCAGGCAACCTGGACTGCTGATTTCGGCTTTGTTGAAATGTGTCAGGATTATATTATTCATGATATTATGTTAAATCTATATGCTTACCACTTAAAACCTGAGGAACGGGAAGAATTTGAGTTATTTACCGATCAAATCAGAATGAGCTTTTATGAATATGATTCTGCTAAAGTGAATCGTCTAAATGAAAAAGAAAACAACCCAGAATAATTTTAATGTGTTATTTTTTTCCTCATTAATTTGCATAAAAATAACTTGATGTAATTATAAAAAGAAAACTTCACTATCGTAAATATTTTTTAATTAAATTGACAAATTAAACTAAACTAATTAAACTAAGTTTAAGAGGTGCATATGAAAACAATAAATATTCATGAAGCAAAAACAACATTGTCAAAGGTGTTATCTGAGATTGAAAAAAATAATGAAGTTTATGTTATCTGTAAAAATGGTAAACCTATTGCTGATTTAGTTCCTCATGTATCAAGAAGCCGGACTCAGTCCCATTCAATTATGAGTGATATAGCAATAAACTATAATCCAACAGAACCATTAGATGAAAATGAATGGGGAGAGATAGAGTAATGCTATTAGATACCTGTGCCTTACTCTGGCTTGCCCATCAGAGGGAAAATTTTAGTGAAGAAATTTTAAAAAAAATGGATGAAATTCCAGTTTTATATGTTTCTGCAATTAGTGCCTTTGAAATATCATTAAAATATAACCAGGGAAAATTGATTTTACCTGCTCAGCCAATTGACTGGTTTAAAACAATCGTAGATCATCACTATATCAGTATAGTTGATTTGAATGTAGATATCTGTATTAAAGCAACTCAATTACCTCAGATTCATAAAGATCCATGCGATCGATTCATTATTGCAACAGCTATGCTTTACAGCATTCCAGTAATTACTGGTGATGAGAAATTTAAAGAATATGGGGTTCAGGTTGTACTCTAAACTGAAAACTTATTAATAACTTTTAGCAAAAACTACCCGTTTTGAACTTTCTTTTCCACAGCAAATACATTTACCTTTTTCTGCTGGCTGATCAAAGGGGATACAGCGAATGGTTACAGAGAGATCTGATTTGATTTTTTCTTCACATTTTTCGCTCTGACACCAGTGGCTATAGGCAAATCCACCATGGAGTTCTGGTTTGTTTTTATTTTTAGCAGTAAAGTATTGGTAAAATTCATCATGCTGATCAATTTGTTTAGAATTATCATCCAACAGTTGTTTAGCTTTTTTAAAGAGCTGATTTTGCATATCTTCCAACATTACTGGTGCCTGTTGAATAAACTCGTCTACTGTTAAACTAAATTTTTCTTTTGGACCTTTATCTCTTCGGGCAATAAATACACTATTGTTTTCCATATCTCTTGGTCCAACTTCCACCCGTATGGGAATCCCCTTTTTTATCCAGTTCCAGCTTTTTTGTCCGGTATTGATATCTCTGGTATCAATTTCAACTTCTAATGACCGATTAAATACTGTTTGTTGTTTTAGCTTATCTGTTATTTTTTGACAATAGGCCATGATGGCTGGTTTTTGTTCCTCATTTTTAATTATGGGTAGTAAAACTATCTGAGCAGGAGCAATACGGGGCGGCATAACCATTCCGTCATCATCACCATGAACCATGATTAACGCACCCACTAACCGGGTTGAAACACCCCAGCTGGTTGTCCAGGTATATTCAATGGTCTCACTGCGGGACTGATATTTGATTTCTGAGGCTTTTGAAAAGTTTTGTCCCAAAAAGTGGCTGGTTCCTGCTTGCAGAGCTTTGCGGTCCTGCATCATTGCTTCTATACAAAGAGTATTGACAGCCCCTGGAAACCGTTCACCCGGTGTTTTTTCACCAGTGATCACCGGGATGGCCATGTATTCTTCTGCGAATTTTTTATATAAATCTAAAATCATTTTTGTTTCTTGCCAGGCTTCTTCAGAAGTTTCGTGTACAGTATGCCCTTCCTGCCACAGAAACTCAGCGGTTCTTAAAAAAAGACGAGTTCGCATTTCCCAGCGGACAACATTAGCCCACTGATTAATCAATATTGGTAAGTCCCGGTAACTTTGCACCCATTTTGCATAAGTTGCGCCAATGATAGTTTCACTGGTTGGTCTGACAATTAAAGGCTCTTCTAGTTCTCCTGTAGGGATGAGTTTGCCCTCTCCATTGTCTTCTAAGCGATGATGGGTAACCACTGCACACTCTTTTGCAAAGCCTTCCACATGTTCTGCTTCTTTTTCCAGATAGCTGAGGGGAATAAAGAGAGGAAAATAGGCATTCACATGGCCAGTTTCTTTAAACATTTTATCTAAACCTGCTTTCATGTTTTCCCAAAGCTGGTAACCCCAGGGTTTGATGACCATACAACCTCTAACAGCACTGGTTTCAGCCATTTCAGCTGCCCGAACTATTTGTTGATACCATTCTGAGTAATCTTCTTCTCGTGTAGGGGTGATACCGGTTTTAGCATTTTTTGCCACTATTATCTCCTTGATTATCTGTAACTTGATCATTGAACTCACGTTATTTATGGGCTATAAATATACCAGAAACCATAATAATTGTCAAAATCTTATTATGAGTCAGAAGGTTTTTAATCATGATTTTATTCAGCTCCAGGTATATGTGTTTACCAGCTTACTCTTAAAACTTGAAAATCTTTACTAAAGAAAAACTCGACATTCGGCTTATTATATTATAAAATTACTTTATCAAATTGATATTATGGAAAGTGTAATGTTCAAAATTTTACTATTGGATGCTGATAATACTTTATTTGATTTTGATAAGACCGAACATACTGTATTAACTCAATTGGCCCAAAATATTCACTATGATGATCTGGAAAGCTTTATTCAAACTTTTCTTAAAATTAATCATCAGGTATGGGGGCAATTGGAAAAAGGGGAAATTACTGCTGATAAAATAAATGATGCTCGATTTAAAGAACTCTGTCATCAATTACAAATCAAGCAATCTTATACAAAACTGGCTAATCGCTATGTAGATATTTTATCTCAAACTATATTTCTCATTGATGATTCTTTAGATATTTTAGAATATTTATATCCCAGATATACGTTACTTTTAGCAACCAATGGTTTATCGGTAGTTCAGAGAGGTAGGCTGACAAAATCAGGTTTAAGTGGTTATTTCTCCTCATTAATTATTTCTGAAGAAATCGGAGTTTCAAAGCCAAATTCAGCTTTTTTTGAAACAGGACTGGATAAATACTCCTATGAAAAAGAGGAAGTTTTAATGATTGGTGATAGTCTAAAAAGCGATATTGCTGGTGGTATAAATTTTGGTATACAGAGCTGCTGGTTTAATCCCAAAAAACAGGAGAATGAGACAGCTCATCAGCCTACTTTTGAAATTTCTCATTTAATGGAATTAAAAGATTTATTATAAATGAGGCCTTTATGCTTGAGAACCTAATGATTAGAGAAGCGACCGGTGATGATGCGGAGAATATGCTGTTATATTTAAGGCAGGTTGCTAAAGAAAGCGATTTTTTTGCCTTTACTGCAAAAGAAGCAGAAATATTTTTGGAAGAAGAGCAAGCTATTATTACTAATTTAAAAGAAAGTAAAAATTCAGTTTTTCTGGTTGCTGAACGAAAAAAACAGCTAATCGGTATCCTTATTTTTAAGGGTGGCAAGTATCAGAGAATAGAACACAGTGGAGAATTTAGCTTATCAGTAGTGAAAGAATATTGGGGAAAGGGAGTTGGTCCTGCTTTATTAGAATATTTACTGAATTGGGCAAAAGAGAATAGTTTGATTAAAAAAATAAATCTAAAAGTACGGTTTGACAATTATGCTGCAATCAAGTTGTACAGGAAATATGGATTTAATGAAGAAGGAACCATTGCAAGAGAATATTTGATTAATGGTGTTTTTTATGAAGCATTGTTAATGGGGAAAAACATCCATTGATTTTTTATTTCTTGTAAAAAGCAGGGAAAACAATTTTTCCCTGCCGCATATTCTTTATTGTCTAACGGCTTGAAATCCTTCGTTTTCTAAAAAATAAAGGATGCTTTCTTCACCAATGAGGTGGCCGGCACCGATTACTACAAAATAATCCTGATCTGATTTTAAAAACTCTTTAATTTTACTCGCCATTTTTTTATTTCTTTGATTGTACAAAAGATCAAGAACTTTATCATGTTTTCCTTTATCCTCATTATGACTTGGAGTAAAAACCATTTTTGCTAGTTGATCAATATCTCCTTTTTTCCAGGATTTGATTAAAGTTTCTAACTTTTTTTTGTTATGTTCAAAGGATTTTAAAGTATATTGCAGGTATTCCATTTCATTTAAATCTTCAGAAAAGATTTTAATTTGGTCTTCAAAAGTTTCCAGTTCATATATCTTTTTATCAGCAGATTTTTTTAGGAAATAGTTATCTACCCCATATTCATAAACATAACCGAGGCTCATCACTTGTATAGCATTTAAAATGATGGATACAAACCAGGGTTGGAAATTTTCATAGACAGCAATATCAAACTTCATTTCATTTAGCTTATTTTGTAATTCATCGTACAAATCTTGGGGTAAAACATCTTCTAAAGTTTTGTTCTTAGGGAGAATAACTTTTTTATTGTTTGCTAAATTTTGAACCTTTAACTGGTTTTCTAAAGAACTCAAATTGACTTCAAAAGCAATGTTAGGGGATTTTGAAAATGCCTGTTCAATTTTATCCGGAAGGGGATAAAAATCCGGGTGTCCGAGATGGATAGATCCCAGTAAATAAACAGTGTTTTTTTCTCCCTGAACTTTATAAAAAACACATTGATCATCTTGATTAAATTTATGAAGTGAGGGCTGATGATCTGCACTTTGCTCTTTTATAAAATCAAAATTGCTTTTAGTTAATGTTTCAAGATTTAGTAATGGTTGTTTCCAGCGTAATCTTTTAGCATTTTTGGCCGGTTTAGAAACATAGATGCTTTTTTCAATCTGGCTGATTTGTTTAAGTAAGTCTTTAAAAATTGTATCCAAAGTCCAAAAACTTAATCGGATAAAGTAGTTTTCATTTTTTATTAAAAATTCTTTATATCCTAATTGTAAATTGCCTACTGTAATTTTATATTGAAACTCCACTGCCTCAGCATCTGGATAATAGGCCGCTTGGTTTACTTCTCCGCCTTCTGATGCAATCATTGAATTAAGTAGTTTAAAATAAGATGGTAAATCCATTTCTATTTTTTCAACCAAACAACGAATTAGGAATTGCTGGTTCTTGGTCATGCCCAAAAAAAGGGGAGACTCATCTGATTTTTTATTATCCGGGAAAAAATTTTTGAAAATTGCCGGTGCTTCATTTTTTTTGGTGTAAATATTCCATTCTTCTGGTAATGAAAACCCCACCCCGATTTTTTGGTGATAATAATCCAGATCATTTCGTTTTACTTTTTTGTCCTTACTGGTTAGGGAGAAAAGAAATAAAACCATTAAAAATAAAATAAATAGACGTTTCATAAAATATCCTGGTAATGAATTTGGTAATGTCAAAAGAGCACAAAGGGATGAGAAAGTTTATTATTAATAAAATTTTGACATTAGCCTAGATTTACTAAAAGTAAATAATAAAAAAAAAAATAATGCTAATGAAAAGAGAGATTTTAATGATTTTTTGAAATTTTGGTTTTAAAAATGCCGTTAAAAATGACTTGAACAGCCTCTCGGATAAGATCATCAATTGGAATGTCGATTTCCAGATTGGAGATACGGATTTTTTGTTGAAAAATACCATCCATCATTCCCCAGAGAAGTAGGGCAGTCTGCATTGAATTATTCGATTGGATAACTTTTTCTTTCATCCCCCTCTCAATGACTTTTTCAAGTATATTGAGGGTATCTTTCATCCTTTCATAGACCTCTTCCATGATAGTTTGGTCTTGAAAGTATTCTTTGCGATTAAATTGAATAAATGTAAATATCTTATAGTATCCATAATAGGATTGGTAGAATTGATAAAAAACCCGGGCTAAAGCGATGAGCTGTTCCTGAATATTATCAGGGGACTGTTTTACCGCTTTTTTGCTGTGTTCTGTCAGGATGGATAATCCTTCTAAAGCAATGGAACGAAATATTTCTACTTTGCTTTTATAATAAAGATAAAAAGTTCCGGTACTAATTCCTGCATGTTTTGTAATGTCCTGAATGGAAGTTTGCTGATAACCAACTGTTGAAAATAGCTCAATCGCAGAATCGAGAATCTGTCTTTTTTTTTCTATT
>JAKSBL010000570.1 GCA_022361115.1 Spirochaetota bacterium
AAAGGCAATTTCACTGGCAATACGTACAAATGAATTTTCCCCTAAAATTCCAATTGCACTATCCAGAGTATCTTTACCGATTTTGGTATGGCGTTTCATTATTTTAAATTCCTCGTCATTTAACCGGCCTGGTTTTAAGAGGATATGATCCGGAATTCCCACTTTTCCAATATCATGAAGGGGACTACTTTCAACAATTAAATGGATTTGATTGAGGGTTAAGACATCTTTGTATTCATCTAATTGAGATAATTCTTCAGCAATGATTCGTGTATATGCCTGGGTTCTTAAAAGGTGGGCTCCAGTCTCGGGGTCCCTGGTTTCTGCCAAGCTAGCTAAACTGATAATTAGAGCTTTTCGTGTTTGGTTAATCTCAATGGTTCGTTCTTGTACTCTTTCTTCCAGGATATGGGCATAATCAAGAGTATCTTTTCGGCGTTGTTCCAATTCTAAATGGAGATTTACTCGCATGAGTACTTCAGTTTTGTCAAATGGTTTACTGATATAATCAACACAACCAACGGCAAAACCTTTACGTTTGTCTTCAGGAGAGGTGTTGCCAGTCAGAAAGATAATGGGAATTTCTGATATAATGGATTCTTTTTTTATTTGTGCTGCCACATCGAAACCATTTTCATCTTCCATATTCACATCTAAAAGGATGAGCTGGTAATTTGGATTTTGTTGCAGTTCAGCTATAGCATCTTTTCCTCTCTCAAAAGTTTGGCAAATCATATTGTTTTTTTCAAACAATATTTTCATTAGACTTCTGACAGAAAAATCATCGTCTACTACCACTATTTTTGATTTTGGTGTTTGTTTCATAGTGAACCTTGTATTGAAAAGTATCAAAAAAATGCGTTTTGTATTAAGTATGATGAATAAAAAAAATAATGTCAAGAAGTTACAAGAAATTAGTTTGTAATATTTTGTATCATTCGTACAAATAAACCTATCATCCAGCCTACCTAGTATAGGTTAGGCCAATTATGAGAGCAGCTGTCGATATGGTTTTATACTAGATATTAAATTGTTTTATGCAGTAAATTTTGTTTCTATTTTATAATTTTAATTATTCATATTGATTAATTACTAAAAAAAGCCTATTCTTTATGTATGGAAGAAAAACGGAAATATAAGAGAATTCCCATTGGTATTATTACTGAGGTTCATTTACCAGAAAAGGATGTGAAGGTTCGTCTAGCAAATCTCTCTCAAAACGGAGCGCTGTTTGTTGTTGAAGAAGATCCTGATAATATCTTTACTAATGAATTTATTAATACGGAAATTTGTTTTACATTTGTTACGGAAGACAAAAGTGAAATCAAGTATCACGGAAAGATTGTTCGAATTATTCAACATCAATCCAGCAAACAGTTGGGAATCCAATTTGATGACGTTTTCTTTTTTTAAATATTTCATTGAAAAAATAATGAATCCTCTATATATTAGATTTTCTTTAAAAAAGGTAAATTTCATAATGAACTATATGATAAAACTTATACAAAGTTAAATTTTTACGATATTATATATATGGGATGTAATCAAAGTAAACAATACCAAGAAGCTTTAGCTTTATTTGTTCCCTTAAATGACCTTTCTGCTTATCAACCAAAGAGAATTATTTCAATTGAACTATTAAAAAAACTATACCGTAAAAAAATCATGTTTTTTCATCCTGACCGATCCCAACTAACTGGATTGGATGAAGATTATTTATCTAATCAGTTTAAGCGTTATACCGATGCTTTTCAGTATTTATTAAAGTATTGTGAAAAACCGACATTTACTAAAGTAACTAAGACACCGCCTGCTTATTCCAAAAAGCAAAAGAATGAAACTTTTTATTATCATGGAGAAGTACCTAATATTATTCTCCGCTTAGCTGAGTATTTATTTTACCGGGGAATCATTCATTGGCAGGAATTAATTGAAGCTCTTTGCTGGCAAACTAGGAATAGGCCTCGACTAGGTCAGATTGGTATTGACCTGGGTTATTTTACCCCTGATAAAGTGAAGATGCTGATGGAAGAGTGCTATTATAAAGAAAAGATCGGTACAGCAGCAGTAAGATTGAATTTCATTGATAACTATCAATTATTTGTCTTATTAGGACGACAAAAGCAAATGGATTTACCAATTGGCAGGTATTTTACTATGACCAAAAAGATTAATGAATCCAGATTAAACCACTATAACCAACAACTTCAGGAACACAATCGACAAATGAAAAAACATGAAAAATCAGGGAAATAAATACAATAATTATTATATGAAATTCAATGGTTGGCTCCTTATGTACAGTTGAGTTTTGCCTATTTTTATGATTGCCGAAAAGAATTAGAACCAGAATAAGTCATTTTTATTGTAAAGGCAGAGAAATTAATATCTTTACAATAGAAGTTGGCTTATCTTTTGTATAATCCATTTCATTGATTGTTTTAATCCAGGCATTGTGTTTTCTTAAAATCGTTCTGGCAATATATAAGCCAGTGCCATTTACCCAGCTTTCTTCACTAAGATGAGTAGGAAAAGCCTCAATTGTATAAAACAGGTCAAAGATGAGTTCTGAGTATTCATAAGGAATACCCGTAATTTTATTTCCTTCTGTATCATTGGCATTAATTTGCCTGGGTTTATTTTTAAGTACCAGATTTAGATATTGTCCATTTGCATCCTGGTAATTTTCAAAACCAAAGAGAATATCACTTTTTTCAGGAGAATACTTGATCGCATTGATAATGAGTTCCTCAATTATTTTTTTCAACATTTCCATGTCTACTTCTAATGTACCTTCTAATTCCTGACTGGTCCGTTGAAATACTAAATTTCGATTATATTTTGTTAATAATTCTTTTTTGTCATCCTGAGTAAAGTGCAAGAGTTGATTAATTAAGTCATCATAGGAAATTAATTCTGGTTTGAGTTTTAGGTTTTCAATATTGGCTATAAAGGTCACAGCATCAAAGAATTTTTTATTTTCTTCCGTGGTTTTTATGATGAGATCAACTAATGATTTATTTATTTGAAAATACTTATCATCGATTTTTTTAATATTATTTTTTAAAAGTTCCAACCAGACAAAACCACCCCCCTGGTTAATGTTGCGATTGATTAAATCAATCAAATGACCGGTTTGTTTTATATCTTTGGCTGCATACATAGCCCGCCAGTTGACCATTCTTTTGTTTTCCAATTCCAGTATTTCTTTTTCTTTGATAATTCGATCAGTAATTTTTTTGTTTTTTTTATCTTCCAGATTTTTAGTAATGTGAAAAATCAAGTCATCCTGAGAAACAGGTTTTATAATGTAATCATCAGCACCTTCTTTTATCATATTTATAGCAACACTGATATCTGAAAGAGCGGTTATCATTATAAAGGGAAGATAAGTGTGTTTTTTTCGGACAATTTTTAAAAATTCTCCTCCATTCATTTCCGGCATCATATAATCTGAAAGTATCAAATCATATTGATTTTTATTCATACTTTCTAAGGCTTCCGGTGCATTTGAAAAGCTAGTGGCAACATAATTCTCTGTTTTTAAAATGGTTTCGATTAACTTTAATGTACCATAATCATCATCTACTACCAAAATTTTCTCATACATAATAACTCCTCTTATGTTTGATTATATGTTGAATTCTTTTAAATTTTTTCGTTAAAATTTTGTAATATTTTTCTAAATGTTTTTCCTCTCTTTGTTTGCCTGCTTCCTCCAAAACAAAAGCAGCATCTCCTAGTTCTTTCATGGTAAGGTTCCAGGCACTTCCTTTTAGTGAATGGGTAATGAATTGAATTTGGTAAAAATCCTTTTGTTCTATCATTTTATTTAAGGTTCTAATTTGTTTATCCCCTTTTTCCAGGAAATCATCAATCACTTTTTCAACAATTTCTTTTTCTCCAAAAAATTTATCTAGTAGGTCTTGATAGGAAAATTCACTGGTTCTTGGCTTATCCGGATTTTTATCAATCACAGTTCGCTTATTTGCTGTTTTATTGTGTGTCCGTTGAAATACCCATTTCTCGATTATCTGAAAAATTTCATTCTTTTGGTAGGGCTTCATAATATAATCATTCATACCGATTTGAAAACAACGATTTATATCTTCTCTAATTGCATTTGCTGTTAATGCTATAATTGGAATTTGCTGATTTTGTTTTCGAATACGATTAGTTGCTTCAAAACCATTTAACATAGGCATTTGTAAATCCATGAATATTATGTCAAAATTTTTTTCTTTCAGTTGGGTGATAGCTTCTTCACCATTTTCAACTATCACACTATTGCAACCTATTTTTTTAAGAATGATTTCAATTAGTTTTTGATTAGCAGGATTATCTTCTGCTACTAGTATTTCTGGTACATGGGAATAATGGTGAAAATTATCTGCTTCTTTCGGTTGATTATTTTCAGTTCCTACCAATTCAAATTCTTCGTGTAAAACTTGAATTAAAACATTGGCAAGTTCCCATTTCTTTACTGGCTTTACTATATACCCATTAAACCAGTTGAGTAACTTCATTTTAGCGTCATCTTCAGAAAGGACAATAGGGTGCAGTAATATCAATCGACTTGAATTTAGTTTAGGATCTGAATTGATTTTTCCTGCTAGTCGCCATCCAAACATATTTTCCATTTGATAATCAATCAGGATAATATCACAGTCAGGGCTAGATTGTACAATCTGTTGAATATTTGAAAATATTTGATCACTGGTATAGCAACAGGTTAGAACCTTGCATTGAAAACTGATGAGGTAGTTCACCAGAGTTTCTTTTAATCTGTTTTGTGTAGTAACAACGAGAATGGATTTATTTTTTAATTCTTGTAACTGTTGTATATGCTCATTTTCTAATAGTATATCTTTTTGTCTATCAAAAGACACAGTAAAATAAAATGTGGAACCCTTATTGATTTGGCTCTTCACTTTGATTTTACCTTTCATCATCTGGATAATTCTAGTAGAAATAGCTAAGCCTAAACCTGTTCCTCCAAACTTTCGAGAAGTAGATGTATCAGCTTGAGTGAAAGATTGAAATAGTTTATCGATTTTTTCTTTTGGAATCCCAATACCTGTATCAGAAACAGAAAATTCTACTCTTACCTTATTTTTCGTTGCTTTGAGCTTTCTGGCCTGGATATAAATTTCTCCCTGGTTAGTAAATTTTAATGCATTGTTGATCAAGTTATTTAAAACCTGTTTGAGCCGAATTGCATCTCCTTTTAGCAGTACAGGTAAATCTGGATCAATAAAAGTAATAATTTCTAAGTTTTTTTTATGTGCTTCAAAAGCAAAAATTTCAGCACATTTTTCAATGATTTCCTGAAGGTTGATATCAATAGTTTCTAGATACATTTTTCCAGCCTCAATTTTTGAAAAATCAAGAATATCATTGATTAGGTTTAAGAGAGTTTTATTTGAAAAGGCAATCGTATTAACATACGATTGTTGTTCATGATCTAATTTAGTCTCTGCCAGTAACTCAGACATTCCGATTATTGCATTCATCGGAGTGCGAATTTCATGGCTCATATTAGCTAAAAATTCGCTTTTTGCCCGATTTGCTTCTTCTGCCGCCTGTCTGGCAATGATCAGTTCCTGCTCTACTTTTTTTAGTTCAGTAATATCTGAACCATAAATATATACATGTTGAAATTCTTCAATAGCAATAAAAGAAAATAAATAGGATCGGTCATTAATGTTTTGTTCTGATTGGACTAAGCCATCCTGTTCTAGTAATTCTTTGTAATGAAGATCTGGAAGATCAGTTAGCAGATCACTACATTTTTTACCAATAATTTCTTCACTGCCAAATAGTTCTCTGGCTTTACGATTGGCAAGAATAATATTACAATTATAATCTAGTTTTAACACGGGTGCAGGGTTGTTTTCAGGCACTAAAGCCATTTCTCGAATAGAAAGTTCCTGCATTTTTCGTTCAGTTACATCCATTACCGATTCGATTACCTGTCGGACTTCTCCATCCGGCTCAATAATAGGGAAGGAATGAACTTCATAATAACGAAGTTGATTTGCTTGATCGATTAAGGAATATTCATGTACAACTGATTGTTTGATTTCTTTCATATCAATATTCGGACAGAGACACTTAAATGGTTCTTTGCTATCTAAAAGGTTGTTCATTAAATCTGAGCAGATTAAATTACCAATTGGTTGCTTAACTTTACTTAAAGCAGCAGAATTTGCTTTAACTACTTTTCTATCTTCCAGATTAACTACATAAAAGGGATAAGAGAGAGATTCAATAACAGTATTGAGAAAGTGATTTTGCTGTTCTATCAATTGTTCTTTCTTTTTAATTTCTGTGATATCCTGTTTTATTGCAACAAAATGGGTAATTTCCCCTTTAACATTACTAATGGGAGAAATAATTGCATCCTCCCAGTAAAAGGTGCCGTCTTTTTTCGTATTTTGGAAAGTCCCGTGCCAGGTTTGTCCATTTTTAATGGTTTCCCACATTTGCTGATAAAACTCTTTAGAGTGTAATCCAGACTTTAGTATAGCCGGATTTTTACCTATAGCTTCACTGATGGAATACCCTGAGATGGTTTCAAAGCTGGGATTTGCATAAATAATAGCACCATCGGGATCAGTAATAACGACAGTACCTTGAGATTGTTCAACAGCTTGCTGAATCAAGTGAATTCGACTAGCCAGCTCATAGCGATTAGTTTGTTGAATAGCAATACTGAAAGAACTGATTAAAAAAACAAAAGCTAGTATCAAATCCAGCAGAAGAATTGGAATGGAAAAGGAACGGATAATTTTTTTTCTACTTGCCGGTGAAATGTGGGAAATAATTTTATAATATTGTTCACTTTGAATATTAGAAGAGTTATTTAAGTGTGGTAAGTAATAATCATCAAAACCAATGGTTTGAAAAATAAAAATACCTTCTTTGTTATTGATAAAGCCTTCTTGGTTTTGATAAATGGATTCAGCTGATTGAGGATAAATCTGGTAAATATTGAGGTCCTGTTTCTCTTTATAATGAAATGCCCATTCCCATTCTGGTTTTGGTGCTTTTATCCAAAATCCATTTTCATTCAGAAACATATGTTCAGTAGATGAGGTATTTTCCAAATTATCCAGATATTTCAAAAGGTGATTTCCCTGATAATGCAAGATTATCATACCCTGGGCATGGCCATTGTGATCCAAAACTTTTGTAGCAAAACGCAGGGTTGGAATATAGGGAAATTGAATGTTATTGTTTTCTTGATTGAGCTCAAAAGGGAAAATATAGATATCATTGTCCTTTAAAGACATGGTTGTCTGAAAATACTTGCGGTGACGTTTGTTTTGTAGTTGAGTAGAATCAGCTAGTATATATTTTCCTTCTTCTTGTATTACTTTAATGATTTCGTTACCTTGATTGTCAATATACTGAAGTTGGAAATATACATCCCAGGCTTTGGCAT
This sequence comes from Spirochaetota bacterium, assembly GCA_022361115.1. GTDB lineage: Bacteria > Spirochaetota > GWE2-31-10 > GWE2-31-10 > GWE2-31-10 > JAKSBL01. Next base: position 7,448 of record JAKSBL010000570.1, read on the forward strand.
ATTCAAGAAATTCAGCAGAAATGTGTTTTAAATTTTCAATATTTCCGGATACATAAGAAACTAGATCTTCATCATGTGAGATTATATATAAATTGTTGATAAGATTGTTACGTGATAGTTTTAGGATTTCCTTATAATCTTTTAAATATTGTTGTGTTGTCATTTTAATAGTATTAAAACGTCCATTAATTTCTTTTTTATAAATAAAATGTGAAATAATCATAATGGTGATTAGAAGGGGAATGAAATAAAAAAAAGTCCCTTTTGTAATATTGGTCATTCTGGATTGATTTTTCATAGCTACTACAATCTGATTTAAAATCGTTTAATGTGTTTTAAAATTTCAAAATACATATTAATTAAATATAAACTGAATTCATTTTTTTTTCAAAGAAATTTAATGAGGAGAGTTAGAAATATTTATTATTGATTACAGAAAAAAACTTGCTTTTTTCTAAAATTAGTCACATAATAAAAAAAGAAGAGAAAAAATGTT
>JAKSBL010000621.1 GCA_022361115.1 Spirochaetota bacterium
GTTGATTTGGCAGAGCAGTTTACTGATATGATTGTTACACAGCGTGGTTTTCAAGCCAATTCTAAAACCATTCAAACAACCGATCAGATGTTGCAGGAGCTGATGACCTTAAAACGGTAATAAAATAGATTGATACTACATCAGGAGCCTTGTTATTTGGCTCCTGAAATGTATCTTTAAGCGAGTTTATGTTGAGTTTTAAAGGTTAAACTTGACAGAAATTTAGAAATATTGTTAATTATACTAAATAGATGATGATAGTTTGTCTATTAAGTAAAATTTACAATAAATAGATAGGAATAAATCAGAAATGATAGAATTAACAAGATTTAATGGTGATACCTTTTTTTTGAATCAGAACTTGATTGAAAAAATTGATGTTATTCCTAATACTATGATTACGATGAACTCTCAGATTCAGTATGTGGTGAAAGAGAGTATTGATGAAATAAATGATAAAATTATTGAGTTTCATAATAAGATAACTTTTACTCCTGAGGAGAAATAACAATGGATTTAGGTTCAATTATAGCAATTCCATTAGGATTTGGATTAATTATTGCTTCGATATTAACTAGTGGTAATTCACTGCTGATTTATTATGATTTAAATGCTATTTTTATTACTGTCTTTGGTTCCTTTGCAGGTTTAATATTAGCTGTAGATTTGGGTACTGTAAGAAAATTTGGTATGTATATGGGGCTTTGTTACCGGAAACCAAAGTCTAATATTGCGGAGTTGATTCGCCAATTAGTAACTTTTTCTGAAAAATCACGAAGAGAAGGTTTACTTTCTTTAGAAGATGAAGCGGATAATATTACTGATGATTTTTTTAGACAGGGAATTAAACTAGTAGTCGACGGAACGGATCCGGAAGTTATCAAAAATATTTTATACAATCAGCTGAACCAGATGAATGAACGTCATGAAATTGGGATCAGTATGTTTGAACAGTGGGGTAAACTAGCGCCGGCCTTTGGTATGATTGGAACCTTATATGGATTGGTTGCTATGTTAAGTTCTTTGGGAGATCCGTCCCAAATTGGTAAAGGGATGGCCGTAGCTTTGATTACAACATTGTATGGTGCAATTTTAGCAAACTTAATTTTTGTACCAGTTGCAAATAAACTCAGTATCCGGGATAAAGCAGAAACACAAGAAAAGGAAATTATTTTAGAAGGTATTCTTTCAATACAGAGTGGAGATAATCCCCGGGTTGTTGAAGAAAAATTATTAGCCTTTGTTCCTCCAAAAGAACGAGATACAGTGAAACAGGCTAGTGATTAATAAAAAATGAATGTATAATAACATAAAAGGTATAAAGTTAAATGTCAGGTAAAAAGAAAAAACAAAAATGTCCGGAAGGAACTCCCGATTGGATGATTACCTTTGGAGATTTGAATTCCCTTTTACTAACTTTCTTTGTATTACTGGTTTCCATGGCGGTTTTTGATCGAATTGAAGTGCAGTTAATCCTTTCTGCTTTTCAAGGATCATTTGGCATTATGGAAGGTGGTAATAGTTTATCATCAGGGATTTTAGCTAATATTGGTGAAACAACCGAATCCCTACCCTCCAGTGAAGCTGGCAGGGGAATGGCCAAAGCGATTAAAGAGGCTGTTTCCATGTTTCAGGCAGAGGTGAAGACCCGGAAAGTTCGTGTGGATATCAATGAACGGGGAATTATTATTTCCCTTTCCTCTGATGCCTATTTTCGGAGGGCCAGTGCTGAGCTGGATATTGATAGTGCCCGGGTGGTACTGGAAAAAGTAGCTCTGCTGCTACAAAATCCGGATTTGCAGGGAAAAACCATTAGTATTGAGGGGCATACTGATGATTCTCCTACAGATCCTTATGGGCCCTGGCCGACAAATTCCCATCTGGGAGCTGACCGGTCATTAAATGTACGGAATTACCTGGTTGATTTTGGGGTAAATCCAACCCGGATGAAAGTCGTTTCATATGGAGAATATCAGCCAATCATGCCTAATGATACAGAAGAACATCGATCTAAGAATAGGCGGGTTGATATAGCAATATTACGGGATAAATAACCTGAAATTTCTAAAATTTAAGAAAATTCAGATAAATTTGAACAAATTTTGAAAAAATAAATTTAGAGGCTTGACTTTTAAATTTAATTTACATATTATAAAATGCAGGGGAGGAGGTTCAATATGGCTGATGAACCTAATGATAATATTAATATAGATGATTCTGAAGAGTCAATGCCCGAAGCAGGGGCAAAAAAGGGAAAATTTTTAAGCCCGTTTATTATCAGAATTCTTACCATTGCTATTGTTGTGATACTTTGGTTATTTGGAACCATTGTCCTGGTCATGACACTGATGCGTTGTACTGGTTCTGCACAAGGATCAGGACGTGATTTACCTCAAACTGAGACTGTTACCCGTCAGATGATCGAACATCTCATGTATTTACCCATTGAAGATCCCTTCCGTCAAAAATTGATGGATGGCGCCATGGTACAGCTAAAGATCAGTCTTGGTTTTAAAGATAACAAAAAATTACAGCAAGAACTTACCCAGAATATTCCTGAATTAAGAGATGTAGTAATAAAACAGCTTTCTCGTATGAAGAGTGACGACTTTCAGCATTCTAATTCTTTGGATGAGCTGGAAGAATCTCTCATTAAACAAATAAATCGAATCATAAATACGGGAAAAGTAGAAAGAATCTACTTTCAGGAGTATACGTTAATGTAGGGAAGGCTGATTTGTTTAAAATCAGTGATTTATATAAGGTAAAAATATGAACGAAGTTCTATCTCAGGATGAAATTGATCAATTATTAACGGCGATTTCAACAGGTGAAGTTGATGCAGAGGAGATGAAGACTTCTACTGATCAGCGGAAAATTAAGATCTATGATTTTAAAAGACCGGATAAATTTTCTAAAGATCAGATTAGAACTATTTCCATGATTCATGAAACTTTTGCCCGTTTAACCACAACCGCATTAGCAACTCAGCTACGGGCCATGGCTCATGTTCATGTTGCATCTGTAGATCAGTTGACTTATGAAGAGTTTATCCGTTCTATTCCCAATCCTACCACTTTGGCAGTCATTGATATGGAACCATTAAAGGGGAATGCGGTTTTAGAGATAGATCCATCCATTACCTTTGCAATTATTGAAAAACTTTTTGGTGGAAAAGGGGAAAGCAGCAGTACCAAGATTCAGAGAGAATTAACTGAAATTGAAGCAGCTGTTATTGAGAGTGTTATTGTAAGGATTTTGGGAAATTTGAGAGAATCCTGGTCTAATGTAATTGATTTACGACCCCGACTAGGTCGGATTGAGGTAAATCCGCAATTTGCTCAAATTGTTCCCCCTTCGGATATGGTTGTACTGGTTACTCTGGAAACTAAAATTGGCGAAGTAGAAGGAATGACCAACTTTTGTATTCCTTATATTACCATTGAACCGGTTATTTCAAAATTGTCTGGTCAGTACTGGTATTCTAGTGTAAGAAAAGGGGCAACCACTGAGAATTTAGCAATTATCAAAGAGCGCTTAAACTCAGTTATTGTAGATCTTATTGTCGAGATTGGCAAAATTGATATTAGAATAAGAGATGTATTGAATTTACGTGTTGGTGATTGTATTAAATTAACACAGGTTAAAACAACAGATAATTTTGCGATTAAAATTGGAAATAAAGAGAAATTTGAATGCCGTCCTGGAAAATTAGGATCCAAAATGGCAGTTCAGATTATGAAAATAAAGTCAGATCAAAAAGCAAAAGATTTTGAGGATCTAGAAGGCGGAGGTGAAGAATGAGTGATGGATCATTATCCCAAGATGAAATAGATGCTTTGTTACAAGGAACAGATGATATTGGTGGTGACACGAATGGTGCTACTGGAGGAGGAGCAGAAGCCTCTGGTTCACTTTCCCAGCAGGAAACCGCTGCTTTACTTGATTTAATTAATAATGCCTCTGCAAATATTGGTGGTTCATTAACCGCTATGATTGGAAAGCAAATCAGTATTTCTAATCCCCGGATCGAAACCATTGATTTAACAGGTTTACAGAATCAATTACCTGATGAAATTGTTGAAGTAAAAATGGATTATGAATCCGGAATAACTGGGGAGCATTATTATCTAGTTGAGGTACCTCTGGCACAAACTATTGGTGGACTCATGATGGGTCAGGAAGGAAATGAATTAACAGAAGCTTCCTTAAGTGCTGTAAGTGAAGCAATGAATGTTATTTCCGGTAATTCTTCAAACACCATTGGTACAAAAATCAAAAAAGAATTAAAACCTTCTCCACCTGTTATTAATAAGGTAGATAAAAATTCTTTAACCCTAAGTCCATCTACTGAATATGTAAAAATATTATATGATTTTAATATTGAAGGTTCACCACCTTCAAATCTAATAGAAATATTTAGTTTAAATGTTGTTAAGGAAATTACTTCTGCTATTTTACCAGCTTCAAATGAACCTGTAGCAGAAGCACCTCAGCAGCAACAGATGGGAATGCCACAACAACAACAACAACAACCCATGATGGGACAGCCAATGATGCAGCAGCCCATGATGGGACAACCTATGATGGGACAACAAATGATGGGACAGCAACCTATTCAAAGTGTACAATTTTCCAGTTTAAATACCCCAGGTTATGATACCTCTGGCTCTGGTAACATTAACCTGTTGATGGATGTTAATATGGAGATGACGGTTGAATTAGGCCGTACAAGGAAGTCCATTAAAGATATTTTAGGAATGGGTGAAGGAACAGTTATTGAACTGGATAAATTAGCTGGTGAACCAGTTGATGTTTTAGTCAACGGTAAATTAATTGCTAAAGGTGAAGTTGTCGTTATTGACGAAAACTTCGGTGTCCGTGTAACTGAAATTGTCAATCCATTAGATCGTATTTCTGATTTAACATAAAATAATATAAAACATTTTTAATATATGGATGATTGAGTTTTGATCATCTCTGGGAGGGGCATATTAAAAAGTTTTTCATCATACTTATCATTTCATTGCAGATAATACCATTTTGTTTTTCTGACCAGTCATCTGATCAGATAGCCGAATCTGAACAGAAATATGTTGATCAGATTAAAACCTCAATGGGACCTGATTCTAAAAATGATAATACCAGTCAAAAACAAAATCTTAGACAAATCGAATATTTCTCATATTTCAGGATTATTGGTACTCTTACTGTTGTTATCATTATTCTCTATCTTGTTTTTTACTTCATTAAAAAGAAGACAAAGCTGACCAATAATTTTGGTGACCAGGCACATATACTGGCCAGCCAGGCAATTGGGCCTGGCAAATGGCTGCAAACTGTCTTTATCAGCGGTAAATACCTAATCATTGGAGTAACCAATGAACATATCCGATTATTGACTGAAATTACTGATCCCAGAGAAATAGAAAAATTGGAGTTAATGTACAATAACCAAAAAACTGAAGATGGCCATACTTTTAAGGATATTATCAGTGATTTTTTTAAAAGAAAAAATACATCAATTGAAAATAATCAGACATTTGATTATGAAGATGATTCAGTTAATTTTATTAAAGAACAAAAAGAACGGTTAAAAAAAATGAAAGAGTAGATTCGTTATTTTAGGGGGGGGAATGAAAAAAGTAATTATCTTCGTATTATTTTTCTTTATCATATTATCATTTGCAATACCACAAGAAAATACCAATATACCCATACCAAGAATAAATCTAAATGTAGAAGAAGCAAACTCCCCACAGGATGTGGCTTTATCTCTACAAATGCTTTTTCTGGTATCTATTTTGACTCTTGCTCCATCTTTAATGATTTTAATGACTTCTTTTTTGAGAATTGCTATAGTCTTTGACTTTTTGAAAAAGGCTTTATCATTACAACAGATGCCTCCTAATCAAGTCTTGTTTGGATTAGCATTATTTTTAACATTTTTTGTGATGTGGCCAACTTTTGATCAAATTAATCAAGAAGCTTTACAACCATTTTTAAATCAAGAAGAAATAGCACCTGAGGAACAGATAGGAGTGA
>JAKSBL010000458.1 GCA_022361115.1 Spirochaetota bacterium
AAGTATTATGTCTGTTTCTTCACTTGTTAAAGAAGTAAAAGGTTTTTATCAAATTCTAGCTCTCAAGGCCTTTCGTAGAACCCCTGGTGTTGCATTTGAGATGATCACCAAGCGAAATATTTTTAAAATTGATGCGATTGATCGAGTTATTCATGTTAGTGACGCTATATCTCCAGGTAAAGTAAGTAATGTGGAATATCCCTGGTATATGCATCCTCATCAGGAAGACCATTTACTGGTTTTACAAGGGGAGAGGAATGTTGAACTTTTTTCTCCAGAAACCAAAGAAATACATCGCTTTCGCTGTACACCTGATGAAATCTATTTGAATGATGAGCTGGTTTTTCAAGGGGGAAATTTGCTTTGCTGGTCCTGTGGAATTTTTCATCATGTAAAAAGCGGGGTAAATGGCTCTGCCTCCATCAATCTGGCAACTCATTATCCAGGTTTTCATATTGATACCAATTTTCATATTTATAACCTGGATTTAAATACAGGAGAATATCAAGTTATTAGAGAGGGAATCAAAGATCAGTTTTAAAAAAAGGTCCGGCTAAAACTGAAATAATCCGGGCTAGTTGAGTTTCCTGGTGGAAATATCAATCAGCCCGGTTTTATATGAGTTTGATTTTTAATACCAATCTCTTTTGCTGATTCGCACATTAAAACAGACTGCAATCCCTTTTCAGCTATTCAGTCAATAGCAGCCATAAATATTTTTTCTTTTGTTGTTATAATCCAGATCTACAAACAAACGGTTATTTGTCAATGAATTAATCATTAATTATTTGCCAAATAGCGAATAATAATGTTATACTCACTTAATTAAATTATTTAATAAAGTAAAAATACTACGTGTATCTACCCATAATTTTTTATCTATTTTTAGGAAAATAAAGGAGATAGCTTATTATTAAATACCACCATTATAAAGGCCTGGATACCATTGAAATAGAAAATGAAAATATAAAAGCTGTTTTTTTACCTCTCTATGGATCAAAACTGGCTTCCTTAGTTAATAAAAAAACGAATCGGGAGTTTTTATTTCAGAGTTCAGCTGCCAAATTAGAGCTTCCGTATTATAATGCCAGCTTTGCACAATATGATGTTAGTGGCTTTGATGAAATGTTTCCATCTATTGATGGATCTTTTTATCCAGATGGTATTTGGGCAGGAACCCCTATTCCAGACCATGGTGAAGTTTGGGGTTTACCCTGGAAATGCGATGTTCACTGTCAGGAAATACAATTCAGTGTTCACGGAGTCCGCTTTCCCTATCAAATCATAAAAAAAATAACCTTAAATGGCTGGATATTAAATTTGAATTATCAATTTATCAATCATTCAGATTATACCTTTCATTTTATCTGGGCACTCCATGCCTTGTTAAATGGGGATGCAGAAGATACCATTATCCACTTTCCCCAGGAAGTAAAAAACATAATCAATGTAGACAACCAATCTTCTTATTTAGGACAGTGGGGAGAAATTTACGATTATCCAATTGCTCATTTAGCAAATGGCTCAGAACTGGATTTAAGTAGATTGGAACCTAAAAAAGCAAAAAATCATGAAAAATATTATGTTCCCCATCCCTTAACAAACGGCAGCTGCAGTATTGAGTATCAAAAAAGCCGGGAAAGGTTGATTTATCATTTCCCAGTGGATAAGGTTCCTTATCTAGGAATATGGAAAAATCATGGCTGGTTAAAAAATGATTATAATTTTGCCCTGGAGCCCTGTACAGGTTTATATGATGATCTTTATTTAGCTCACAAAATGAAAAAAAGCGCATTCATTCCGCCACGTTCCAGTTATGAATTTACTTTTAAAATGGAAATCCATTCACCTTATTGATTTTCTTCTATTGTCTGCATTAATAACTGAATCAATTTTTCAATATGACTAGAATCCAGTGCTGTCACTATTCTGCCATCTTTTTCAAGGTCAAATCCAGTATAATGGGTTGGATCGATTTCAGTCTTGTCTAATAGTTGGCCGGTATACTTCTTGTCTGCTAAGATTCCTGATTTGAAAAGTATGATACTGCTATAACCAATAGCAGCTATGACTTTTTCCTTTTTGTAAAAGTGATTGATTAATCTGAAGAGATGAGGATCATTGATCATTGATTGATCTAAAACCAATGATTCTGGGGGAAATTCTAAAATCAGCAGAGCACCATATTTGTTTTTCTTAACTTTATTAAAAGTTACTTCAGGTTTAATTACCATTCCATTCATTCCAATTGCATCATTTAAAGAAGAGGCAGCAATAGTTATATGATACCCATTGAGCAATAATAATTCTTTTGTTTGAGCTAACTCTTTATCACGATAATTTTGATTTGGAATAACCAGAACCATGTTTTTGGATGGATTTTTACTTAAAGGCCTTTTGCCTAAAGAAAAGGTCAAAAATGTCTGTGTAAAAAGAATGGCCAGGATCAGCCAAAAAAACAAATTATATTTCATATTCTTCCTTTCATTTATAATCCCTATCAAAGTCTCTCATTCTCTTTATTAATATTATTGGGTTCTCCAAAATTGATATTAGTGACCATAGTCAAACTAATCAATACAATGATACCCATCACCAGGAAAAGTATTTGGTAACTCATTCTACCATAATGGGTAAATAGATCCAGCAGCTTTCCAGTTAACATTGGCAATCCAGCAGATACAGGAAGAATAAAAAGTGGTGTAAAGGCAAAATATGGCGTGGCATCATGAGCTTTAAATATTTTTTTTATTGCCAAGGGATAGCAAAGCAATCTGATTGCCCGGCCGGCACCTAAGAGAAAACTAGCAAGCAAAAAACTCCAGGTTGCAGTCAGACAGATTAAACAAATAATTCCCAATAATGAGAGAAGTTTTTCTATGATATATTTATTTTTCAGTGAAAATAAATTAAGATAACCAATCACAAACTGAATAATTATCCCTCCTGAAAATCCTGCTGTAATAAATAAACCAGAAACGACTGCCGGATCAATTCTACAAATCTCCTCAGCATAGGCAGCATAAAAAGAGATAATATTGACTATGGCAAAATAACCGGCTTCATTAAAAAGAAAAAGAACAAAATTATGATTTCCCAGGGATTGGCCAAATAGTTTAAAGAACTGGTTAAAAGACAAAAATTTGGTTTTATTTTGCTTAACCGAATCAGTACTTTCCACAGATATTGCAAAAAAAAATGATCCAATAATCAATACAATACCTGTTGATAAAAAAACTAAACCGGCACTCCCTTTGGTAATGGAAAGGGTATCAATGATTTTAAATAAGATAAAGCTGCAAGCTAATTTTGTCAAACTTTGAGTAATATTCATTATAGAAAGTGCTCTTAGAGTATCTCTTTCTGTAAATATTTTTACTAAATAGTTTTGCCACACAGGCAAGGTCAGACCAATGCCACAGGAAAAAACAGCATAAATAAAAAGAAACAAAGGAATAGCATAATTTCCAATTGGAAAAAAATAAAAAATTAATCCAAAAGTAAAGATGGGTATTGCAGCTAAAACATGGACAATAATAACTAACCCTCTTTTTCTTTCTATCGTACTGGTTAAATATGCTGAACCTAATGACATAATTGGGATACCAATATTAAAGAACAGAGGGAGTAAACCAATAATAAAAAAGGAAGCCTGATAATGCCTTAAAAAGAGCTGCAGAAAAGTTGATTCAATCAGGACAGGCATACCTAATCCCCAGAAAAATTCCACCAATGAGATACTGAAAGTATTACGATTTCGATAATGTTCTAAAGGATACATAACCAATATTTGCCCTAATTATAAAACTAACAATCATTTTTAAGAAAACCTATCATATCACTTATCATGAACAATATCTATAGAAGCTTTGAAAAATGATATAAATTTTCTTTAAGAGTCAGAGTAAAGAGGATCACCCTTATCTTTAGGCAGGCCAACTCCTGATAAAAAAATAATTAAAAAAACACTCATAGATTTATAAAAAAACAAGTATAATTATAATATAAAATTAGAAATCAATAAAATGGTTGATGAAAAATAAATCATAAAGAAGATTAAATATGTAATAAGCCGAGTATTGAGTTTTTCATTAATTTTGATCTTTAAAAACAGAAAGGAAATTTTTACTAAAGAAAAACTCGACATTCGCCCTGGTAATTTAAAGTGTTTTATTCCTGAATCTAAGAAACTGAACAGCAAAAGAAAGGGCTTGTATGAAAAATCTAACTATTCATGATTTTAATGAGAAATTAAAACTATTTCGTACTCAAATTAAAAGTAAGTCGGATCAAGAAAAAAACAAAGCATTAGCAACCTGTCTGGAACTGCACCAACTGGTTCATGCAAAAAAAGTGAGTGGATATACAGAAATCACTTATGATGACCACCTCTGGGATGGACTATCAGAAGAAAAAATTAGATTCCTTCCTAAAAATGATCTTTTTTCAATTGCCTGGCATTACTGGCATATCGCCCGTATCGAAGATATTACCATAAATATTTTGATTAAAGATGATGAACAATTACTATTTAAAGATGAATGGTACGGCAACTTAGGTATTAAAGCAAGGGACACTGGCAATTTAATGACTTATCAAGAAATGACCCAGTTAACCAATGCCATCAGTATATCAGCCTTACGAGAATATCGCATTGCAGTTGGAAAAAACACCCAAAAAATCATTCAGCAATTAACCATTGAGGATTTACGAACAAAAGTTAAGCAAAAAAGATTAGATCGCCTCCTTTCTGAAGGGGCAGTATTAGAAGAAGCTAAAAGCCTTATTGAGTACTGGGGCAAAAAAACCATAACAGGCCTTTTGGCAATGCCGGCAACCAGGCATAACCTGGTTCATTTAAATGCCTCCTTAAA